>NZ_LWRX01000131.1:0-16402 GCF_001683835.1 Ralstonia sp. RL
TGCCCGGTCGCCACCTGCCCGGCCCGGCGGACGTGTCGCCGGACATCGTGCTGGACCAGCCACTGCACGGCGGCCATGTCGGCTTCCTGCTGCGCGACGGCCGCGGAGGCCACGCCGGCCGCATCGACTGGATGCCTGCACGGCTGCTGCGTTTCTTCGATGACGTGCTGGGCCGGCAGCCCCATGCGGGAGAAGCCCATGGATGAGATCGTCCGCCAAGCCATGGCCAAATGGCCCAACGTGCCGGACTGCTTCGGCTGGCTGGCGCTGGACCGGCGCGGCCAATGGCGCATGCGCAACGAGTTCGCGCAGGCCAACAAGCTGTCGGGCGACCCGATCCGCCACGCGCCGCTCATCGACTTCATCGTACGCAACTACACACACGACGAGGCCGGGCGCTGGTTCTTCCAGAACGGGCCGCAGCGCGTATTTGTGGAGCTCGACTACACGCCGTGGATCGTGCGGCTGTCCGCCGACGGCGCCGTGCCGACCTTCACGACCACCACTGCCGCCGCCTTCACGCCAACGGGCTGCTTTGCCGACGAGGGTGGCAACGTGCTGCTGTCCGGCCGTGTGGCCGGGCACGACGCAGAAGACGCCATCGCCCTGCTGCACGACCACGACCTGGAGCCGTTTTCGTCGCTCGCGCAATGGCATGGCGACGCCTGCGGCGCCGCGCTCGGCACGCTTGCCATCAACCACGCCACGTTCGACATCGAGCCGATCCACAGCGCCGACGTCGCGCGGCGCTATGGGTTCGTCCAGCATCCGGCCGGCTAGCGTGGCGCCCTACTTGGGCAGCGCCTTGTCTTCGACCTTCTCTTCCTTGTATTGCCGCTCCATCTGGTGCAGGCGCGCGTCGACCTCGGAGAGCGTGTAGAAATCGGCATCGCCCGCGTCGCGCGCCAGCTTCAGCTGCTCGACCGCAGCGCCCCAGGCACCGTCGCGCGCGTATTTCTCGGCCAGCGCCCGGTGTTGCTCGACGCGCTTGCCCTTGTCGGCATAGGCGCGGGCGAGCAGATCCCACCAGATGGACTGCGCGGTCTCTTCGCGCGTCTTGTCCTTGAGATAAGGGATGGCGTCGTCGGCGCGGCCGGCGGCCAGCAACGTCTGCGCATAGGTGATGCCCACCGCGCGTGAGAGCGGATATGCAGCCAGTGCGGCACGCGCGAGCGTCAGCGCTTCCGGCATGCGGTTGCGGGCGCGCGCGAGCTCGATGGCCGTGACATCGAGCTCGACGCTGCCCGACGTGATGCCCGGGATGTTGCCGTACAGGCGGCGCGCCTCCTGCAGCGCCTGTTCAGCGGCGTCCAGCCGACCCGCCATCTGGTTGGCGACCGCAATGCCGTACCACAGCGCCGCGCGCTTCTCCACCGGGGCATCGGGCGCCGATGACAACTGCGAGCGCATCGCGTTGCTCACGTCGATATAGCCGCTGGTGGACGTTTCTTGCAGCACGCGCGCGCGTGCCCTGGTGAACCCGAACTCCGGCCGGCGCGGCTGGCGCGGGTGCGGCAGGCCGCGCGCGCGGTCTTCCATATCGGCGATGCGCTCGCCGGTCAGCGGGTGGGTGCGCGCATAGCCGGGGATCACGCCGGTATCTGCGATGTTCGTCACGCGCTGCAGCCGGCGGAAGAAATCGGGCATGCCCTCTGGGTTGTAGCCCGCGCCGGTCAGCAGCGTAAAGCCGACGCGGTCGGCCTCGCGCTCGGCGCCGCGCGAGAATGCCAGCTGATTCGAGACCGCGGCAGCCTGCCCGCCCATCGCCACGGCCTGCGCCGCATCGCCGCTCTTGGTCGCGGCCAACCCGGCCAGCAGGATCGACGCCAGCGCGATCCACATCGACTCGCCCGACTTGTCGATGCCGCGCGCAATGTGCCGCTGCAGGACGTGGCCGATCTCGTGGCCGAGCACGGAAGCCAGTTCGGATTCGCTCTCCGTGGCCACCAGCGTGCCGGTGTTCACGCCGATGAAACCGCCAGGCAACGCAAACGCGTTGATGCCTGGGTCGCGCACGGCAAATAACTCGAAGCTCGACGCCGACGTGCTGCCCGCCACGTGCTGGCGGCGCGCGGCGTCGATCAGCTTGTAGCCGATGGCGTTGAGGTAATCGGTGATGAGCGGATCGGGCACGTAGTCCGGATCGCGCCGGATCTGGCGCATGACGCGGTCGCCCAGGCGGCGCTCCATCTCGGGCGACAACGACGCGGTGGACGGATCGCCCATGTCAGGGAGCTCGTACGTCGGCGCATCGACGACGGCGGGCTCTTTCGGCAGATACGGCGACTGCCGGCCGATCTGCACACTGCGGTTCAAATTGCTCTGGACCTGGTCAGCGGCCGCCGCTGAGCCCAGGCCCGGATTGGCCGTTGTGGCAGGCGCTGGCGCGGCCCCTTGCGCCAGGGCCTGCAGCGGCAACGGCAACGGGGCCAGCCAGATCGACAACAACACGGCAGCCGTGAGCTTGCGCGCTCGCGGACGGGACAGAAAAGGCGTCATACGGAAAGCACAGTGCGCGGAATCCGCGTGGCGAAGTCGCCAGCGGCTGGGTGCTTGCTATCATAAAACGCTTCGCATTCTGCCCCGCAAATCGGCGGTTTCCACCATGTCGCAACTCACCCACTTCGATTCCGCCGGACAAGCCCACATGGTCGACGTCGGCGACAAGGCCGTCACGCATCGCGTGGCCGTCGCCACCGGCACGATCCGCATGCTGCCCGAAACGTTCGCCCTCGTCCGCGACGGCACCGCCAAGAAAGGCGACGTGCTCGGCATTGCGCGCGTTGCGGCCATTCAGGGCTCCAAGCGGACGTCGGACTTGATCCCGCTGTGCCATCCGTTGGCACTGACGAAGGTTGCCGTCGAGTTCGAGCTCGATGAGGCCGCGCACAGCGTCCGCTGCACCGTGCGCGCGGAGACGCGTGGGCAGACCGGGGTGGAGATGGAGGCGCTGACCGCCGTGCAGGTCGGCTTGCTCACGATTTACGACATGTGCAAGGCCGTGGATCGGGGGATGGTGATTGGGGATGTGCGGCTATTGGAAAAGCATGGGGGGAAGTCGGGGGATTGGGTGGCGAACTGACACACAAAAAAAGAAGCGCCGGGTGAGCGCTCTTTTTTGTCGCGTTAGGTTTCGGTATTTTCCCTAGCCGGTACCCCAGTCTTCGATTGGCTGCACGGCTTGGTGCCTGTGCCAGCAAGGACCCACGTTATTACGTTCGGACTCGTCGTACTGTCAGGCGTGGCCGTGACCGTGCAGCTTCCCACAACGGCTGATCCGCTCATGGTGATGACGCCCGAGGCACCCAGACTTAGCGTCACATTCGGGGGCTTCGGAAGCCCTGTGTACCCCGTGTGCTCCTTTAGGAGGTCCTCGGTATCGCATGTTCCCGCAATCGTCCCGCTATTCTTCTGGGCACATTCGGCAATTGCAAGCTTCAATGGTTGAATTTGCGTATACACGTCCGCCCACCTGGAACGCGTCACGTAGTCTTGATACTGCGGGACCGCAATAGCGGCCAGAATGCCGATAATCGCCACCACAATCATGAGCTCAATCAGCGTAAAGCCCCGCTGGTGCATAGAAACGTTTTGATATTTGACTCGCATCGATACTCCATCATCAGTGAGTTTCATCTCGCACGGAGGAGATGAAGCGAGTCGAGATTAATGGAAGCCGCGCTGGTCTATTTCACTCACAACGAATTTTTACCGATGCTAAGCCAATTCTTATTCGGATGAAAAAAGCGCCGCGGTAACGCATTGCTTTTTCAGTCTGGGTTTACAAGAAGGCCTTCCAGGCTCAGGCGCGAGCAGAATTCCTTCAATTCGTTAGCGTCTCGCTGGCAGGCTTGCCTCAGCGTAGAGGTCTGCGCGGCAACGATGGCGCTCCCGAACGCCACTTCGGGGCGGCGCAACCGTTTCCGCAAATCGAAAGCCCACCCCGCGAACGGAACCAACACCGCCAGCAGGCCCACCGCGCCGATCTTCGCGAGCAGATCGAGTACGATGTTGTGGGCGATCATCGACATCTCGACGTGCCCGAGCGTATCGGTTTGCACGAACTGGTTCCACGCATAATCGCCCCAACCGCCGCCGAGCCACGGATGGGCGCAAAACATATGCCACGCGTGTTTCCACAAGAACGAGCGCAAGCCAACGCCTTGGTGGAACCGCTCCCCCATGGAACTTGTTAGATCCAATGCCCACGCGGCGTTGGCCAGCGCAATGGCCCAGTTCCACATCTGGTACGCCAACACAAGCCCCGGACCGGCCCTACCAGCGCAAACAGCTTCGTGGCGCGCGAGTGCTGCTACATTTCCGCCGCCAGCACCAAGCCGGCCAATCCGCCTACGACTGCAAGGTGAATCACGTCACGCGAGAGAACGTCAGCGTCATCCCCAGCAGCAGCATCAACATGGCAATCAAGAGCGACACAAGCCAACGCCGGTACTGATGCGCCAAATACAGACACGCCGCCAGCCCGAACGCCGGGTACGTGCCAATGTGATTGGGCTCGTTCAAGTCGCCCCACATGCTCCGGCCCTCACCTAGCGGGTGATCGAGAAGAAGTCCGCCGGCAGGTTCGGAACGCGAAACAACTGCTGCAGTTCGATGGCGACCGTCAGCAGACCCCACACGATCACGGCGACCGCAGTAGCCGTCTCCGCCCCGGGCAACGCGCGACATCTCGTCCCCAGGCCGCAGACGACGGCTGCCGCCAGCAGCCCCAAGATGGCCCCGTAGGAGAAGAACGGATCAACGGCGGCGCAATCACCAGTTGCGCGAGCAACGCCACGGCCAACCCGAGCGGCGCCAATGCGGTTCTCGGCAAGCCGGTTGGCTGGTCCCATGTGAGGCCCAGCGCCACCGCGGCAAAAAGGATCCAGCACACGGCGGCGGCAAACTCGGAATAGAGCGTCGGAACCGGATAGGTGTGCGGCGCGACGAGGAACGGGATCGCCCAGCCAGCGCCCAAGGCAAGCCATGCCAGCAACAACAAAACGGAGAATCGGCGCATCGGACGCTTACGGCCACGAAACGCTTGCAATGAAAAGAGCGCCCGAAGGCGCTCGTGCTGGGCGGCTAGTTTAGCGTAGGGCCGTTCTGCGTACCAACGCGGAGGTTGACATACGGGAGAACCCACCTACCTGCGCGGCGAGCGCAACGGGATGGAAAACGCCAGCGATAGCCGGCGTAATGCCGTTCAGTTAAGCCGGAACGGCATTTTGCTTTTCCTGCACAACTAAATCCCCACATCCCTCCAAGAAAATCTCATTGAGATGAGCGATCAACTGGAACGGGCACCTCAACCAAAAGATCTTCCTCCCTCAAGCGAGTGCAGAAAATCCCAAGACCATCGATTTTCCGAGCGCAAACTGTCGTCAACAGCGTGGATTGTTCTGCATAGTTCATCCAATACTGGTTGCGCAACCGTCGTACTTGATGAACCGCTTCATCGGTCTTACCCTGAAAAGCTAATGCAACGGCCCAACGCTGCACCGTGCCGGAACCAGGGTACATTTGTACTGCCTGATGCTCCAGTGCGGCCATGATGGGTGCGGCCTCCCGCGTCATAGCCGCTGTGTTTGCGATTGCTAAGCTGGCGTAGGGAACGAGCAATAGTTGTCCACTGGCTTGATATCGCTGCAATTCGGCTTCCGCACCATTGGGCGAACTCTGGGCGTAATACAAACGCTCGACCGACTTATAATCGACCCAGATACGGCTGGCGAGAAGCAATCCGCCAACTGTAATGAGCGCCACCAATACCCATGACATGCCGTTAGACGGGAATGGCAGGTTACGCTCATCCACGTAGCCTAGTACAAACGAAAACGGCAGCAAGAAGTAAAGATAGTGCAACGGGTATTCAAGCATTGAATGCATCACCATCACTAGGGCGATGGAATACAAAAAGCCCAGTGTCGGTGTTACACGGCGCTTGCGAAGCGCTACCATCAGTCCAAGAAATGGTAATGCCACAGCAACCAATCCGACCGCGCCAACCTTTGCCAAGAGATCCAGAACGATATTGTGCGCGTTCATGGACATCTCAACGTGACCTAGCACGTCGGTTTGCACAAACTGGTTCCAAGCGTAGTCGCCCCAACCTCCTCCAAGCCAGGGATGGGCCAAAAAAATGTGCCATGCGTGGTTCCACAGGAACTCCCGCAGCCCTACGCCTTGCTGCATCCGTTCACCCATCGATGTCGGCAAACCGAGATGCCACAGTGTGTTCGCATAGGCAACGAGCCAATTGCACAGTTGATAGGTCGCTGCGAGCGAGACGAGAGGAACACTTACCACCACCCACCGGCGAGGGCCTCGCAGGCTGCCGCCCATTGCTAAGCCTGCCCCCCCCGCGATCACCACGATGTGGAGCCATGTGATACGGGAAAACGTCAGTGCCATCCCCATCAGCAAAATGGAGATAGCCAGCAGCAATGGAAGGCGGCGAACCGATCGGTTGCTCTGAAAAAGAAAAAGACACGCCGCCAAACCACATGCAAGGTACGTGGCGACATGATTCGGCTGATTCAGGTTGCCCCACATTCGCCGCCCAGCACCAGTTGGGGCTCCCGAAAAGAACGTGTCAGGCAAACCGCTCACCCGGAAGAGTTGCAAGAACTCGATTCCGGCGGTCGCCACGCCTCCAATGATGACCGCAATGGCAACCGCCTGCACTGTACCGGGCATCTCTCGCGAACGCGCTCCGAGGCTGCAGGCCGCAATCGCACCGAGCAAGAACACGGCTGCAGCAAAGGAGAAGAACGGATTAAGCGGTGTTGCAAGAATCAACTGCGCGAGCAAAACGCCAACAAGCGCCATAGGCGCTATTACGATCCTGGGGAGCACCATCCCGCTTCGCACTGTCAGGCAAAGTACAGTGGCCGACAAACCAACCCAGCAGATGGCCGTTGCAAACTCCCCATAAAAGGTAGGAATAGGATAGGTATGGGGTGCCACCAGAAACGGCACAACCCAACACGCTAGGAGAGCGACCCAAAACAAGGGCAAGGCGATACGCGAGCGGAGCATTAGGATAAAGTACGGTGCAGTGAAATAAAAAGAGCGCCCGAAGGCGCCCTCACAACGTGCACTAGTTTAACTTAGCGGCACTCAGCCGGAGCGTACTTTGCTGGCAGCGTACCCGGGGATCCAGTAATAAGGCCGGTCCGACCAGCAGCAGCGCACTGCCATTGGATGGCCGCACCGGGCGTGGAGCTGGGCGAAAGAGCCGCCCCACTCGACGAAGGGATCAGGTTAAGAGTCGCCCCATTGCTAACCGCGGACGTAAAGGTCAAGGTAATCACACCAGTATTCGAAGCAATATCCAGCTTGGAAACGCTCTTGGTCGCAACGAACGCGGACGAGCCCGCCGACAGGTCAGCTTGTCCGTTTGCTGCGTTTTCAGCCACCAAAGCCTTAGCTTGTGCAGCCAACGACAGGCCCTCCGTCACACGCGCACGGATCGTGTAGTCCTGATAAGCCGGAATGGCGATAGCAGCCAGAATACCGACGATCGCGACCACGATCATCAGTTCGATCAGCGTGAAACCCTTCTGGACACGCTTGTTCAGACGACGCATCGACTTCATGAATTTTCCCCCGGAAAAATTTGGTTAAGGATGATGCGGGCCTATTAGAGCAGGGACTGTGCCAAGCCGAATCCACGAATTTCGACTGGAAAACTGACGCTATTCCGGCGATTGCCGGCGCGTGGCGTGACATTTTTTGACACATCATGACGGGGATCGTCAATTTTTATGGGCGTCACACCACATCTGCGGTGTCAGCCAAAAAGACAAGGCGCCCGCAGGCGCCTTCCACTGAGCCCCTAACGCGCTAGCGGCATTCGGCAGGCGCGTATCGAGCCTCGAGCGTTGGCGTGGCAGTCCGGGTGACGTTGAGCGGCATCTGCTTGCCCTTCGCCGAACACGCCCACATCACCAGCATCGGAGGTGGTGCGCTGGCGCTCAGGTTGACGTACGTGGACGAAGCCGCGCCCGAATACGGCGTAAGGATCAACTGATTCGACCCCGCTTGGGCCACCGCTGATGAGAACTGGATCGTGATCTCGCCGTTCCCGCTATTCACTTGCATGCCGGAGACGTTCTTGCCAATAGGCAGCGAGGCCCATCCCAGCGATAGATCGCTCTGTGAGTTGGCGGCGTTCTCAACCACCAAAGCCTTGGCTTGAACCGCGACAATCAATCCTTCAGTCACCCGCGACCGAATCGTATAGTCCTGATACGCCGGGATCGCAATCGCCGCGAGAATCCCCACGATCGCCACGACAATCATCAATTCGATCAAGGTAAAGCCGTCGTCAGACCGGCGCCTTGTTCCCTTGCAGTGCTTGAAGCCCATGACCTCTCCCAAAGGCATTTTGTTATCCGAACACCCCTGTGCACACACTATGCCAACGCGTACACCATACTTGGAAGGAAAGAACTGGCGCGCCTTGTTGTGAACTCGGGCCAAATCTGACGGTTGTTGGCAAGAGTTGCGACAAATCCCGTCATCACCTACTTTCGTGGGGAGTTGTTCAGACTAGGCCTGCCGTAACGCCCGCCGACTCAACCACCACCCCACCAGCACCACCACCAACGCCCCAGCACAACCGACCACCACATCCGCATGCGGCACGGCACTCTCAAACCATGCCGCATCCACCGGATCGATCACGAGCATGTCGCCGGCCAGGTACCCCAGCAGCGCCGCCCCCAGCGTGACGATGACCGGAAACCGCGCCATCACGCCCACCAGCAGCGTGCTGCCAAAGACAATGAGCGGAATCGACAGGCCAAGCCCCAGCACCAGCAGCAGGAACGTCGTCCCCGGCGGACCCTTCTCCGCCGCGGCGGCCACGGCGACGACATTGTCGAGCGACATAACAAAGTCGGCGATCAGGATGGTCTGGATGGCGGGCCACAGGCCGTCGCGCGGGTGCCGGTCAGCGGCTTCCTGCTCCGCCTCGGTCAGCAGCTTTACGCCGATGTAGACCAGCAACACGGCGCCAATCGTTTTCAGGTACGGCAGCGCAAGCAGCTTCACGGCCAGCACCGTCAATACGATGCGCAGCACGATGGCGCCGGCGCTTCCCCAGAAAATGGCCTGCTTCTGCTGGCGCTTGGGCAAATTGCGCGCGGCGAGCGCGATGACGACCGCGTTGTCGCCCGACAGCACGATGTTGGTCAGGATGATGGAGCCGAGGGCGAACCAGAATGCGCTGGAGGTGAGCGCCATAGTGTTCCCGGATTGTGCTTTGTTGATGGACGGGGACCTGCCTTGAGCCCGCTGCAGTTGAGCTTATACACATGTCGTGCCCGCTACGCACGGCGCGATGACGGTGCGGCGCACAAACAAAAACGGGAGGCCAGGCCTCCCGTCTCCGTGTTACCGCAAACCTTGCCGATTACAGCAGCGACTTCAGCAGTCGGCCCATTTCGGACGGGTTCTTGGTGGTCTTGATGCCGCACTCTTCCATGATGTCCAGCTTGGCTTGCGCGGTGTCGGCGCCGCCCGAGATCAGCGCGCCGGCGTGGCCCATGCGCTTGCCCGGAGGCGCGGTCACGCCAGCGATGAAGCCCACCACCGGCTTCTTCATGTTTTCCTTGATCCAGTAAGCCGCGTTGGCTTCGTCCGGACCACCGATCTCACCGATCATGACCACGGCGTCCGTTTCCGGATCGTCGTTGAACATCTTCATCACGTCGATGTGCTTCAGGCCGTTGATCGGGTCGCCGCCGATACCGACTGCCGACGATTGGCCCAGGCCCAGCGCGGTCAGCTGGCCGACGGCTTCGTACGTCAGCGTGCCCGAGCGCGACACCACACCGATGCGGCCCTTGCGGTGGATGTGACCCGGCATGATGCCGATCTTGATTTCGTCCGGCGTGATCAGGCCAGGGCAGTTCGGGCCCAGCAGCAGCGTCTTGCTGCCAGCCTTACGCATCTTGTCCTTGACCATCATCATGTCGCGCACGGGGATGCCTTCCGTGATGCAGACCACGAGGTCCAACTCGGCTTCAACGGCTTCCCAGATGGCATCAGCGGCGCCTGCGGGCGGCACGTAGATCACCGACACGGTCGCGCCGGTCTGCGCCTTGGCGTCCTTGACGGTTGCGTAGATGGGAATGCCTTCGAAGTCTTCGCCGGCCTTCTTCGGGTTCACGCCGGCGACAAAGCAGTTCTTGCCGTTGGCGTAGTCGCGGCAGCCGCGCGTGTGGAACTGGCCGGTCTTGCCGGTGATCCCCTGGGTGATGACCTTGGTGTCTTTGTTGATCAGAATCGACATGCTGTAATCCTTTTATGCAGCGAGCCGCGCTGTCGTACTTTTCGTACTTGGGCGCCGCTCACGTTCGCGTAGGGTTCGTTCAGCGGGCGGCTTACTTGCCGGCGGCTGCGGCCACGACCTTCTGGGCGGCCTCTTCCATCGTGTCAGCGGCGATGATGGGCAGACCCGAGTCGGCCAGCATCTTCTTGCCGAGGTCTTCGTTGGTGCCCTTCATGCGCACGACCAGCGGCACCGACAGCGACACAGCCTTCGACGCAGCGATCACGCCTTCGGCGATCACGTCGCAGCGCATGATGCCGCCGAAGATGTTCACCAGGATGGCCTTCAGGCCCGGGTTCTTCAGCATCAGCTTGAAGGCTTCGGTCACCTTCTCGGTGGTGGCACCGCCGCCCACGTCGAGGAAGTTGGCCGGCTCGCCGCCGAACAGCTTGATGGTGTCCATCGTGGCCATGGCCAGGCCGGCACCGTTCACGAGGCAGCCGATGTTGCCGTCCAGCGAGATGTAGGCCAGGTCAAACTTCGAGGCCTCGATTTCGTTGGCGTCTTCTTCATCCAGGTCGCGGTAAGCCACGATTTCCGGGTGGCGGAACAGCGCGTTCGAGTCGAAGTTGAACTTGGCGTCCAGCGCGATGACCTTGCCTTCGCCGGTCAGGATCAGCGGGTTGATTTCCGCCAGCGACGCGTCGGTTTCCCAGAATGCCTTGTACAGGCCCTGCAGCGCTTGGCGCGCTTGCGGGATCGAGGCGTCAGGAATGCCGATCTTCTTGGCAATGTCGTCCGCATCGGCGTCCTGCAGGCCGGCTTGCGGGTCGATGATCAGCGTGTGGATCTTCTCCGGCGTGTGTGCAGCGACCTCTTCGATGTCCATGCCGCCTTCGCTCGAGGCCATCAGGGCGACCTTCTGCGACACACGGTCCACCACCAGCGACACGTACAGTTCCTTCTTGATGTCAGCGCCCTCTTCGATCAGCAGGCGGTTGACCTTCTTGCCTTCCGGGCCGGTCTGGTGCGTCACCAGCTGCATGCCGAGGATGTTGGTGGCGTATTCCTTGACTTGCTCGATGCTCTTGGCAACCTTCACGCCGCCGCCCTTGCCACGGCCGCCCGCATGAATCTGCGCCTTCACGACCCACACCGGGCCGCCCAGATCTTCAGCGGCCTTCAGAGCCTCGGCCACCGAGAAGGCCGGAATGCCGCGCGGAACCGGCACATTGTATTTGCGCAGGATTTCCTTGCCTTGGTACTCATGGATATTCATGCGTGTTTCCTTTGCTAGGCTGGATGAGTGTGATGAATGTTGAAAACGCGAGCGGTGCGGGCTTTGTCAGGACGACGGCTCCGACGACGGCTCGGTGACTGGCGGTAGGATCTTGGCTTCGGGCTGGTAGGCGAACCAGCGCGGATAATGCTTGCGGACCACCTCGCCCTCGAAATGCAGGGCATGGCAGCCGTGAAGTTGGTATGGCGGCGTTTCACCGGGCTCGATGGGCCGATGGTCGTTGGAATTGTCGCGCACCGGAAAGACATCGCCCGCAAACGCCTGGATGGCGGCAGTCGGCAGCACGCCGCACAGCTCGGTCAGATGCGTACAGCCCGCCACGCCACCCAGTCTCTCACGCGCGGCCTTTCGGAAACCCTTCATCAGGTTCAGGCCGATGAGCTTGCGATAGGCCGGGCCGATCGTGTCGCAGTGTGTGGGATACGGCACCCAGTCGGAGCACGCTTCGGCATCCACCACGTTCATGCGGGTATCGATGGTCACGCGCAGCCACAGGTCGTGCAAAGGCTCGCCTTGAGGACGGACGCCTCCGCTGGCCAGCGGGATGTCGCGCGGTTTGGTGTCGGTCAGGCGTGCCTCGATGTCCCACAGGCCGTCTTCCCGCAAATAGGCCTCCACCGTGATGGCACGGCGGTGGCGCATGGCGCGCGGGACGGGGGCAGACAGAGGCATGGACCAGACAGACCGATAGGACCGACGGAGCAGGCGCGCGCGGATCTCGCGCATCACCCACGGGACGTGGACGGCAGCGCATCAGCCGCCATACACGAACACAACCCGCCCTGCCACCGGAGTAGAGGGCGGTATCGAAGCCCGGGATTTTAACACGTCGTCACGACGGGACTGGGCCGCGTGCTGCAATGCAATGCCAGAAGCGTTGCAACAACCCGCCGCGGACGCCCCCCCTGCTTGATGGCGCGGCCAGATTGTCCGGCCGGATTGTTGCACGATCAGCGACGTTCAGGACGAATCGTCACCGTCGTCGAGCAATTCGTCTGCGCCGGCGATGATGCGTGACACCACCGACCGTGAAAACCCGCGCGCCACCATGTAGCGCACCTGTTTTGCCCGTTCGGCCGGATCGCCAGGCGGCCGGCCGAAGCGCTTCTCCCACAGCGCCCTGGCCCGTTCGGCCTCGGTACTCTGCAGTTGCGCTTTCACTTCACCGAGCGTCTCATCGCCGAGTTGGTGTGTTTTCAGTTCCTGCATCAGCCGGGCTGTTCCATAACGGCCAGCGCGGCGGTGCACCAGGCTCTCGGCGAAGCGTGTGTTGGACAGCCAGTTTTCGCCTTCCAGCCAATCCAGCAGCGCATCCACTTCTTCGGCGGTTTCCGCATGGGGCGCCAGCTTGCGGCGCAGTTCGGCCCGGCTGTGCTCCCGCCGGGAGAGGTAGCCCAGCGCACGCGCCTTCAGCGACAGGGGTTGACGCGGCAACGGCATCGGTTTCACGCCCAAAGAAAAACGCCCACCGTTGGGGGACGGCAGGCGTGTCAAATCTCGATAGGACCGCCGATCTGCGCCGACGGCCAACCCAATTACTCTTCCTCGACTTCCTCGGCCACCGCGACGGCGCCCATCGGCGTCACGCCCAGATGCTCACGAACCTTGTTTTCGATCTCGCGGGCCAGATCCGGGTTCTCGCGCAGGTATTCGCGGCAGTTGTCGCGGCCCTGGCCGATGCGCTCGCCGTTGTAGCTGTACCAGGCGCCAGACTTCTCCACCACCTTGGCTTCCACGCCCAGGTCGATGATTTCGCCCTCGCGCGACACGCCCTGCCCGTAGAGGATGTCGAAGATCGCCTCGCGGAACGGCGGCGCCACCTTGTTCTTGACGACCTTGACCTTGGTCTCGTTGCCGACCACCTCGTCGCCCTTCTTGATCGAGCCGATGCGGCGGATATCCAGGCGCACGGAGGCGTAGAACTTGAGCGCGTTACCGCCCGTGGTGGTTTCAGGCGAGCCGAACATCACGCCGATCTTCATGCGGATCTGGTTGATGAAGATCACCATGCAGTTGGTGCGCTTGATGGTGCCGGTCAGCTTGCGCAGCGCCTGGCTCATCAGGCGGGCCTGCAGGCCGGGCAGCGCGTCGCCCATTTCGCCTTCGATTTCCGCCTTCGGCACCAGGGCAGCCACCGAGTCGATGATGATCAGGTCGACCGAGCCCGAGCGCACCAGCGCGTCGGCGATTTCCAGGGCCTGTTCGCCCGTGTCCGGCTGGGAGATCAGCAGGTCCGGCACGCTCACGCCGATCTTGTCGGCGTAAGTCACGTCAAGCGCATGTTCGGCGTCGATGAACGCGCAGGTGCCGCCGAGCTTCTGCATCTCGGCCACCACCTGCAGGGTCAGCGTGGTCTTGCCGGACGATTCCGGGCCGTAGATTTCGATCACGCGGCCGCGCGGCAGGCCGCCGACGCCCAGTGCGACGTCCAGCCCCAGCGACCCGGTGGACACCACCTGGACCGGCTCCACTTCGGCATCGCCCATCTTCATGATCGAGCCCTTGCCGAACTGCTTTTCGATCTGCGCGAGCGCGGCAGCCAGCGCCTTCTGCTTTTCTGCGCTCATCGTGGCCGCCTTCTTGCCGTCTTCCATGGTCGTCCTTCGTGCAAATTGGTGTATAAATGGGCCGCGAGGCTTGTGATTCCAGCGGTTGTCTGCAACAGCGGGCCGCAAAACGCAGCCGACTTCATGACTCTAGCGCCGCCAAGACTACAGCACGGCGAATTCGGGATACTGTATAAAAAACCAGTGGTTTTGGCAAGTCTCCCGACGTTCGTGTCGCGCAAAAACCATGTGGCGGGCGGCATGGGCGAACAGACACGTCGCCCGAGCATCGCGGGGAGACACGCATGCGCATCCTGATTGCCGAAGACGACGCCACGCTGGCCGACGGGCTCACCCGTTCGCTGCGCCAGGCGGGCTATGCCGTCGACCGCGCCGCCGATGGCGCCGCCGCCGATGCGGCGCTGTCCGCCCAGACGGCCCAGACCTATGATCTGCTGATCCTCGACGTGGGCCTGCCGCGCCTGTCGGGGCTGGAGGTGCTCAAGCGCCTGCGCTCGCGCGGAGCGATGCTGCCGGTGCTGATCCTGACGGCCGCCGACAGCGTCGAGGAACGCGTCAAGGGCCTGGACCTGGGCGCCGACGATTACATGGCCAAACCCTTCGCCCTATCCGAACTGGAAGCGCGCGTGCGGGCACTGGTGCGGCGCGGCACGGGCGGCGGCGCCACCCTCGTGCGGCATGGACCGCTGGCGTTTGACCAGGTCGGGCGCATTGCCTACATCCATGACCAGGTGGTGGAGCTGTCGGCGCGTGAGATCGGGCTGCTGGAAATCCTGCTCGCGCGCGTGGGGCGTCTGGTGTCGAAGGAACAACTCGTCGACCACCTGTGCGGCTGGGGCGAGGAAGTCAGCAACAACGCCATCGAGGTGTATATCCACCGGCTGCGCAAGAAGATCGAGGTGGAGGGCGTGCGCATCGCCACCGTGCGCGGGCTGGGCTATTGCCTCGAGCGCATGGCCAGCCCCACCACCACGGCCGCCGCCCATGGCTGACCGCCTGGCCTGGCCGTGGCGCCGCTACCGCTCACCGCGCGCCCCGCAGGCCAGCGCCAGGCCCGAGGCTGACGACCGCGACCTCGCCGACACCCTCCCCCACCTCGAAGACGACGCCACGCGCCCGGTCGCCCGATCGCTGTTCGGCGAAATTCTGGACTGGATGCTCGCGCCGCTGCTGCTGCTCTGGCCGATGAGCATTGCGGTGACGTACCTGGTGGCCAAGTCCATCGCCAACGCGCCGTACGACCGCGCCCTGGAATCGAGCGCCATCGTGCTCAGCCAGCAATTGCGCGAGGTCAACGGGCGCATCACGCTGCAGTTGCCGATTTCGGCACGCGAGATCCTGCGGGCCGACGAGACCGACAACATCTACTACCAGGTGCTCGGCACGAACGGCGAATTCGTCTCCGGCGACCGCGACCTGCCGCTGCCGCCCGAAGAGGACGCCAGCGCCGGAGGCCTCGTGCAACTGCGCGACGACCGCGTGCACGGAGCGGACATCCGTGTCGCCTATACGTATGTGCAGAAGCCGGGCGGCAAGCCCGCGCTGGTGCAGGTGGCCGAGACACTCGACAAGCGCGCGCAGCTGGCCAACGAGATCATCAAGGGCGTGATCCTGCCGCAGTTCGTGATCCTGCCGCTGGCGGTGGTGCTGGTGTGGTTCGGGCTCACGCGCGGGCTGGCGCCGCTCAACGCGATTCAGGAGCGCATCCGCGCGCGCAACCCCGGCGACACGAGCCCGATCGACGAAGGCGCCGCGCCGCAGGAACTCACGCCGCTGGTGGCCTCGTTCAACGAGCTGCTGGGGCGGCTTGAGCAATCGGTGCAGACACAGAAGCGCTTCATTGCCGATGCCGCCCACCAGATGAAGACGCCGCTGGCCGGGCTGCGCATGCAGGCCGAGCTGGCACAACGCGAGCAATCGCCCGACGAGCTGCGCCGCACGCTCGCGTACATCGCCGACAGCTCGGACCGCACCGCCCACCTCGTCAAGCAGCTGCTTTCGCTGGCGCGCATGGAGAACATGGGCGCGACCGACGGCCTGGTGCCGCTCGACATCTGCGCGCTGTCGCGCCAGGTGGTGGCCGACTGGCTGCCCAAGGCGTGGGCCAAGCGCATCGACCTCGGCTACGAGGAGCCCGGGCCGCCGGTCATGACCCCGGGCAACGCCACCATGCTCGCCGAGATGCTCAACAACCTGCTCGACAACGCGATCCGCTACACACCCGACGGCGGCCGCGTGACGGTGCGCGTCACC
>NZ_LWRX01000091.1:0-1330 GCF_001683835.1 Ralstonia sp. RL
AAGCAGGAACAAAAGCAGGAACAAAAGCAGGCGCAGGCGAAGACCGATCCGGCAGCCGGACAACAGGCGGCGGCCGAACCGCAGGCGAAAACGGCCGACAGCGCCTCCGGCGATGCCGCCGCCCCATCGACGGCGCCCTCCGCGCCGTCCGCCGCTTCGACGGCAACGGCTGCGGCGACATCGGCAACGACAGCCGCGACCGTAATGAATACGTTCTCCGTCGCCGCAGTGCCATCACCGCCGCCAGCGGCCAGGATCACTGCCACGAATCCGGACGGCAGCATGCTCGACCTGTCCAATCAGACGAAAAACGCTCCGGACGGGACGACGGTTCCAATAGGCGCGGACGCGACGGCCGCTTTCGGCGCCTCCGTCGAAGTGATGGCCGGCTTCCCGTTCAACGACCCCAATAGCGGCCATCCGCACGCCGACGCCTATTACTTCAACGGCCCGGAAAACTCCGTGACGCGCGACGCGGCCGGCAACCTCATCGCCGTCAAAGACAGTGGCAGCGGCAGCTACAGGTACAGTTACCGCGCTTCGCTGACGCAAAGCGGCAGCGTCATGACCGATGCGGGCAAGGATGCGGGCACCGGGCTTTCCTGGGGCCGCTGGCAGGGCGGGACGGTGACACGCACCAGCCAGTACTGGGGCACGGACGCCGGCGGCAATTTCGGGCTGGGCGCCAACAATGCCAGCGGCGCCTTCGTCATCGGCGGCACGGACACGACGAGCAGCGCGCTGGGCACCGGCAGCCTGCATTGGATCGCCGGCAGCGGCGCGGCGCCCGACTACCTGCCGCAGGTGCTGACCGGCACCGCCAGCTACACCAAGATCGGCGGCACCCACCCGACCGACATGCTGGGCAGGACCGGCACGCTGAACAGCGCGAACCTGGCGGTGGATTTCACCAATCAGCTCGCCAGCGCGAATGTGAACTTCACCATCGGTTCCGATACCTGGGACATGCAGAGCAACGGCATGCGGCTGCACGGGCCGAGCTTTTTCAGCACCATGAGCTGCACGGCCACGACCTGCACATCGAGCGTGGCCCTGACCAAGAACGGCGCGGCGACGAGCTCGACCGGAACGGCAAGCACGGGCTTTGCGATCGGTTCGATGAGCGGCGCGCTGACCGGACCGGGGCTGAACGGCGCCGGCCTGCAGTATGCGGTGACCGAGGCGGTCGCATCGGTGGACGCCAGCACCGGCAATACCACATTTACCGACAACGTGATCCAGGGCGTGGCGGCGCTGAGCGGACCGGCGCAGGACACGCAGACGCCATTCCGCGCCGTCGGCATCAGCGACGGCTGGGGCAATGGATACG
>NZ_LWRX01000164.1:0-3359 GCF_001683835.1 Ralstonia sp. RL
ATCGGGGCGCGCACGGCCTTGTCGGTGCTCTCCGGCCTGTCGGTCAATGACCTGTCGGCGGCCGTGGCGCAGCAGGAGCTGGGGCGCCTGATCAAGATTCCCGGCATTGGCAAGAAGACGGCCGAACGCCTGCTGCTCGAACTGAAGGGCAAACTGGCCGACGCCACCGGCGTGTCGCTGCATGCGGCGGTCGATGACGCCCGGCAGGACATCGCCAACGCTCTGATTGCCCTCGGCTACAATGAAAAGGAAGCGGCGGCGGCGATGAAGCAGCTGCCGGCCGATATCGGCACGTCGGATGGCATCCGACAGGCCCTCAAGCTGCTGTCCAAAGTCTGATGATCCAGGAACACGACCCCAAGCGACTGGCGCAGATCGCGCTGGTAGTGCTGCTCATCATCGGCTGCATCACGGTGCTGCTGCCCTTCGTCGGCGCCGTGCTGTTCGCTTTCGTGGTCTGGATCTGCACCTGGCCTTTGTATGCCGAGAAGCTGCTGCCCCGGCTGGGTGGCCGCGATACCGTGGGGGCTTCCCTGATGACGCTGGCCCTCGTGCTGGTCATGCTGCTGCCCACACTGTTCCTGGCCGGGTCGCTGGCCAACGGGGCCGACAGGCTGATCGACTTCATCAAGCCCTACATCGAACAGGGGTTGCCGGCCAATCCGCCGGACTGGCTGAGTGCCCTGCCGTTCGTCGGCAGCGAGATCGACAGCACCTGGCACCGTCTGGCGGCCGACCGTGACGAGCTGAATGCGGCCATCCGGCAGCTGATCACCCCGGCCCGCCAACTGGCGCTGGCGCTCGGCGGTATTGCCGCCAACGGCTTGCTGCAACTGGCCCTGGTTCTGTTCGTCATCTTCTTTCTGTATCGCGACGGCGCGACGATCAGCAATGCCCTCTACATCGGTGCCCGCAAGCTGGGCGGCGAACTGGGCGAGAACATGCTCGACAAGGCGCGCGGCACGGTGGTCGGCGTCATGCTGGGCATTGTCGGGACAGCTGCCGCGCAAGGCACGGTAGCCATGATCGGCTTTCTGGTTGCGGGGGTGCCGGCTGCCGTGCTGCTCGGTTTTGCCACCTTTTTCCTGTCGATGATCCCGGTCGGCCCGCCGTTGATCTGGGGCGGTGCCGCGGTCTGGCTGTATGGCGAAGGGCAGACCGGCTGGGCCATTTTCATGGCGCTTTACGGCGTCTTCGTCATCAGCAGCATCGACAACTTCGTCAAACCCATCCTGATTGCCCGCGGTGCCGGGCTCTCCATCCTGCTCATCGCCCTCGGCGTTCTGGGCGGTGTGCTGGTTTTCGGCTTCATTGGCATCTTTCTCGGGCCGGTCCTGCTCGCTCTGGGCCACATGCTGCTGAGCCGCTGGCTGCGCGAGGAACCATCCGCATGATCGAAACCGACAAGCTGCTCGCCTCCCAGGGGGATTTCCGTCCGGGTACGCCCGATCGCATCATCGCGCCGCACAGCAAGTCGGCGCAGGAAGAGGCGCTGGAGCGTGCTCTGCGCCCGAAACGGCTGGCTGACTACACCGGCCAGCAGAAAATCCGCGAACAGCTGGAGATCTTCATCGAGGCCGCCAAACGGCGCGGCGATTCCCTCGACCACGTGCTGCTCTTCGGCCCGCCGGGCCTGGGCAAGACGACGCTGGCCCACATCATCGCCGCCGAGATGGGCGTCAACCTGCGCCAGACCTCGGGGCCGGTGCTGGAGCGGGCCGGCGATCTGGCCGCCATCCTGACCAACCTTGAACCGCATGACGTGCTGTTCATCGACGAAATTCACCGTCTGAGCCCGGTGGTCGAGGAAATTCTCTACCCGGCACTGGAGGATTTCCAGATCGACATCATGATCGGCGAAGGTCCGGCGGCGCGCTCGGTCAAGCTCGATCTGCCGCCGTTTACGCTGGTCGGCGCCACCACCCGCGCCGGCATGTTGACCAATCCGCTACGCGACCGCTTCGGCATCGTCGCCCGGCTGGAGTTCTACAATGCCGGGGAGCTGCAGAGCATCGTGACCCGTTCGGCGACCCTGCTCAACGCGCCCATCGACCCGGATGGTGCGCTGGAAATTGCCAAGCGTTCGCGCGGCACGCCGCGCATCGCCAACCGCCTGCTGCGTCGCGTGCGCGACTACGCCGAAGTGAAGGCCGACGGCTACATCACCCGCGCCATCGCCGACCAGGCCTTGCACATGCTCGATGTGGACCCGGCGGGCCTCGACCTGATGGACCGCAAGCTGCTCTCCGCGGTGATCGACAAGTTCGGCGGCGGCCCGGTTGGCGTCGACAACCTGGCGGCGGCCATCGGCGAGGCGCGCGATACCATCGAGGATGTGCTGGAACCCTACCTGATCCAGCAGGGCTACCTACAGCGCACGCTGCGCGGCCGTATCGCAACCCCCGCGATCTACCGCCACCTCGGTCTGACCGAGCCGGCCAGTGCCGTCGTGCGCGACCTGCTGGCCGACGAGTGACGGGCGGGTGCCTGTTTCAGCCCCTGCCTGCGCAGCAATTCCCGTTGAAACAGACCGTTACAAATGCATGTTGCGGCGCAAGGTAAAATCGCACGATGAAATTTGCGCCCAACGCCAATGCCTTCACCATTCCGGTACGCGTCTATTACGAAGACACCGATGCCGGTGGCGTCGTCTACTACGCCAACTACCTGAAATTCTTCGAGCGTTGCCGCACCGAGTGGATGCGTTCGGCGGGCCATGACCAGCGCCAACTGGCGCTCGATGCCGGTATCGGCTTCGTCGCCCGCAAGGCCAGTTGCGACTACCTCCGCCCGGCCCATCTCGACGATCAACTGACCGTCGGTCTCGAAGTCGAAAAGCTGACCCGCGTCCGTGTCGTGTTCCGCCAGCATGTGCGGCGCGGCGACGAAGAACTGGTCACCGGCACGGTCGAGATCGCCTGCGTGGACATGGCGAGCATGCGGCCCGCTCCGATTCCCGATTTTCTCTATGCCAAGCTGGAAACGCTGAAATGAACGTCACCCAGGATCTGTCCATCCTCCACCTCATCCTGCAGGCCAGCGCCGTCGTCCAGGTCGTCATGGCCCTGCTCGCCGGCGTCTCGCTGATGTCGTGGTACTACATCTTCATGAAGCTGTTTGCCGTCAAGCAGGCGCGCGAGAAGACGGAAAACTTCGAGCGCGATTTCTGGTCCGGCGGCGACCTCAACAACCTGTACAACAGCGCCGTGAATGACCGCCATCACGCCGGCTCGATGGAGCGCATCTTCGAGGCCGGCTTCCGTGAATTCACCAAGCTGCGCGGCCAGAAGAACCTCGATCCGAAGGACATCGTCGATGGCGCCCGTCGCGCCATGCGTGCGTCAAACCCATCCTGATTG
>NZ_LWRX01000205.1:0-2137 GCF_001683835.1 Ralstonia sp. RL
GGTCAGCTCCTCGATGATGAACGAGCCCTGGTTCGGGTTCTCGTTCTTCGCCAGGCCCCATTCGCGGTTGATGATCAACTGGATCGCCAGCGCGCGCCGCACCGACTCGTCGGTCGGCGTGGTGATCGCCTCGTCATAGGCGTTGGTGTGCAGCGAGTTGCAGTTGTCGTAGATGGCGATCAGCGCCTGCAGCGTGGTGCGGATGTCGTTGAAGTCGATTTCCTGCGCGTGCAGCGAGCGCCCGGACGTCTGGATGTGGTACTTGAGCTTCTGGCTGCGCTCGTTGGCGCCGTACTTGTCGCGCATCGCCACCGCCCAGATGCGGCGCGCCACGCGCCCCAGCACCGTGTATTCCGGATCCATGCCGTTACTGAAGAAGAACGACAGGTTGGGCGCGAAATCGTCGATGTGCATGCCGCGCGCCAGGTACGCTTCGACGAAGGTGAAGCCGTTGGCCAGCGTGAACGCCAGCTGCGAGATCGGGTTCGCGCCGGCTTCGGCGATGTGGTAGCCGGAGATCGACACCGAGTAGAAGTTGCGCACCTGGTGTTGGACGAAATACTCCTGGATGTCGCCCATCACCTTCAGGCTGAACTCGGTGGAGAAGATGCAGGTGTTCTGGCCCTGGTCCTCCTTGAGGATGTCGGCCTGCACCGTGCCGCGCACGTTCTGCAGCACCCAGGCGCGGATTTTCCGCGCCTCCTCGGCATCCGGCTCGCGCTTGTGCTCGGCGCGGAACTTGTCCATCTGCTGGTCGATCGCGGTGTTCATGAACATCGCCAGGATGGTCGGCGCCGGGCCGTTGATCGTCATCGACACCGACGTGGCCGGATCGCACAGGTCGAAGCCGTCGTACAGCACCTTCATGTCGTCCAGCGTGGCCACCGACACGCCGGAATTGCCGATCTTGCCGTAGATGTCGGGGCGCAGTGCCGGATCGGCGCCGTACAGGGTGACGGAATCGAAGGCGGTCGACAGGCGCTTGGCGGGCATGCCGGCCGACACCAGCTTGAAGCGGCGGTTGGTGCGGAACGGATCGCCCTCGCCGGCGAACATGCGGGTCGGGTCTTCGTTCTCGCGCTTGAACGGGAACACGCCGGCGGTGTACGGGAAGGAGCCCGGCACGTTTTCCAGCATCAGCCAGCGCAGGATCTCGCCGTGGTCCTCGAACTTCGGCAGCGCGACCTTGCGGATGGTATTGCCGGACAGCGTCTTGTAGGTGAGGCGGGTGCGGATTTCCTTGTCGCGGATCCTGGTCACGAACTCGTCGCCGGCGTACGCGGCCTGCATGTCGGGCCAGCAGGCGAGCAAGGTCTTTGCGCGCGCGTCGAGCTGGTTGTCGCGCTCGGCGATCAGGCCGTCGAAGTCGGCGCTCTTGCCGCAGGCGGCGAGCATGCGTTTCGATTCCTGCAGCTGCTGGCGCTCGCGCGCGAGCCTGACCTGTTTTTCGGTATGCCTGTGGTAGCCGCGCACGGTATCGGCAATCTCCGCCAGATAGCGGCTGCGCGCCGGCGGCACGATCGCGTTCTTGCCGGACGAGTGGCGCACCTGCACCGGCGCGAGTTTGCCCGGCTTCACCTTGAGGCCGAGCTCGGCCAGCTTCGGCAGCAGGCCCTGGTACAGGGCGGTCACGCCGTCGTCGTTGAAGCGCGATGCCTGCGTGCCGTACACCGGCATCTGTTCCGGTTTCATTGAAAACAGTTCCCGGTTGCGCTGAACCTGCTTCGCCACGTCGCGCAGCGCATCCAGCGCGCCCTTGCGGTCGAACTTGTTGATCGCGACGAAATCCGCGAAGTCCAGCATGTCGATCTTTTCCAGCTGCGACGCGGCGCCGAATTCCGGCGTCATCACGTACATCGACAGATCCACGTGCGGCACGATCGCCGCATCGCCCTGGCCGATGCCCGAGGTCTCGACGATCACCAGGTCGAAGCCGGCCACCTTGCAGGCCGCGACCACGTCCGGCAGCGCCTGCGAAATCTCGGAGCCGGCCTCGCGCGTGGCCAGCGAGCGCATGAATACCCGTGCATGGCCGTTCCACGGATTGATCGCGTTCATGCGGATGCGGTCGCCCAAGAGCGCA
Source organism: Ralstonia sp. RL (assembly GCF_001683835.1). Taxonomy (NCBI): domain Bacteria; kingdom Pseudomonadati; phylum Pseudomonadota; class Betaproteobacteria; order Burkholderiales; family Burkholderiaceae; genus Ralstonia; species Ralstonia sp. RL. The sequence continues at coordinate 2,084 of NZ_LWRX01000205.1, forward strand.
CCGCCCGACTTGCGGCGCGACGGATCGATCGACACCACGGCGATGTTGAGCGCA
>NZ_LWRX01000239.1:0-388 GCF_001683835.1 Ralstonia sp. RL
TTCCGGCAGCGCTTCCACCGCCACCGTCTTGGTCCTGGTCATCACCTTGCCGAACCGCTTGTCATTGAACTTCTGCCAGACCTTGACCATGTCGCGGTCCGCACCCTGCATCAGGCCGTCCATCATCTCGACCACGTCGATGCGCGCGCCCAGCGTCGAATACACGGTCGCCATTTCCAGGCCGATGATGCCGCCGCCGATCACCAGCATGCGCTTCGGAATCGCGCGCAGCTCAAGCGCGCCGGTGGAGTCGACAATGCGCGGATCCTCCGGCACGAACGGCAGCTTCACCACCGACGAGCCGGCGGCGATGATGGCCTGCTTGAATTGAACGGTCTTCTTGCTGCCGTCGGCGGCGGCAACTTCCAGGTGGTTCGGACTGACGAAC
>NZ_LWRX01000072.1:0-4698 GCF_001683835.1 Ralstonia sp. RL
TCCGCAGTTCGGGCGCACCGTGCGCGGCCGCGGCAGGGTTTGCGACCGCCCGGCGGCCGCACTCGCGGCCATGGATGCCGGCTCCTGGTTCGGAAAGGAATTCGCGGGCGAGCCGGTGCCGACTTACGAGCAAGTGGTCAATTTCTGCAAGGCAAACAACATCTGGATGAACGTCGAAATCAAGCCGGCTCCCGGTTTCGAAGCCCAAACCGGACGGGTGGTGGCGGCATTGACGCAGCGCCTGTTTGCCGCGGAAATCGCCGCCCATGTGCCGGATGCCGCGCTCCCGCTGTTTTCGTCATTCTCGTTCGCCGCGCTGCAAGCGGCGCAGGCGGCCGCCCCCGAGATCCCGCGCGGTTTCCTGGTCGATGCCATTCCTTCCGATTGGCAACAACGTTTGCGCGAACTCGGCGCGGTTGCGCTGCACACCAATCACAAGAACCTGACTGAAAAACTGGCGCGCGCCGTCAAGGAGCAGGGCGCCGGGCTGCTGTGCTACACCGTCAACACGCCGCAGCGCGCGCGGGAAATCCTGGGCTGGGGCGTGGATGCCTTGTGCACCGATCGCATCGACCTGATCGGCCCGGACTTTGCGTAGCGTTACGCTTGGTTACAGTGCTTACAACTTGGCGGTCGGCGCGCGTGCGCCTGTTTCGTTATAGGAAGCGTGGGCCCATTGCTCATATGACCAACCGAAAGGAAAAGACAATGAAGACTGCACGCCTGATCCCCGTTCTCCTGGCAACTCTCCTCGCCGCGCCCGTGTTCGCCCAGAACGCGACGGCCGAAGCGCAGCGCGACGTCAACCAGCAGCAGCGCATCGAAAACGGCCTGAAGTCCGGCCAGCTGACCACCCGCGAAGCGGCCAAACTGGAGCGCGAGGAAGCGAAGATCGACCGCGCCGAAGCGCAGGCGATGAAAGACGGCAGGCTGAACAATGCGGAAAAGCGCCGCATCGCCCGCATGCAGGACCGCGCCAGCCGCGACATCTACACCGAAAAGCACGACGCGCAGACCGGCAATCCGGATTCCGCCTCCAGCCGGCGCATGCAGGCCGATGTGCAGCGCAACGTCAACCAGGAACAGCGCATCGCCGACGGCCTGCGGGACGGCTCGCTCACCAAGCGCGAAGCCGCCAGGCTGGAGCGCGGCCAGGCCCGGGTCGACCGCCAGGAATTCCGCGCCGGCCGCGACGGCCACGTCGGCGGCTTCGAGCAACGCCAGGTGCAGCGCAACGAAAACCGCCAGTCGCACCGCATCCAGCACGAGCGGCACGACCGGCAGCACCGCGGTTGATCGACTGCCAAAAACCGGCGTTTTGCCTGCTGAGCCCGCCCGGATTTTACCGGCGGGCTTTTTGTTTTGACGCTCCGGGCCATGCCTCATCCGGCGAGGGTTATCACGTATAATCAACGGTTTGCAACGCATTCCACCTTTCGCCTAGAACATGAAATCGTCTGAGATCCGCGACAAATTCCTGAAGTTTTTCGAATCCAAGGGACATACCATCGTCCCGTCCAGCCCGGTGGTGCCGGGGGACGACCCGACCCTGCTGTTTACCAACGCCGGGATGAATCAGTTCAAGGACGTGTTCCTGGGCTTCGACAAGCGGCCCTACACGCGCGCGACCACGGCTCAGAAATGCATCCGCGCCGGCGGCAAGCACAACGACCTGGAAAACGTCGGCTACACCGCCCGCCACCACACCTTCTTCGAAATGCTGGGCAACTTCAGCTTCGGCGACTACTTCAAGCGCGACGCGATCGTGTATGCGTGGGAGCTCTTGACCGAAGTGTTCAAGCTGCCGCAGGAAAAACTGTGGGTCACGGTCTATGCGGAAGACGATGAGGCGTACGACATCTGGCACAAGACGGTGGGCGTGCCGGCCGAGCGCATCGTGCGCATCGGCGACAACAAGGGCGCGCGCTATGCGTCCGACAATTTCTGGATGATGGGCGACACCGGCCCGTGCGGCCCCTGCACCGAAATCTTCTACGACCACGGCCCGGAAATCCCCGGCGGCCCGCCCGGATCGCCCGACGAGGACGGCGACCGCTACATCGAGATCTGGAACAACGTGTTCATGCAGTTCAACCGCGACGAGGCGGGCGTGATGCACAAGCTGCCCAAGCCGTCGGTCGACACCGGCATGGGCCTGGAGCGCATCACCGCGGTGCTGCAGCATGTGCACAGCAACTACGAGATCGACACCTTCGTGAACCTCCTAGCCGCCGCCAAGAAGGTGGTGGATGCCAACGGCGCAGGCAACTGCGACAAGGATGCGCCGTCGCTGAAAGTCATCGCCGACCACATCCGCGCCTGCACCTTCATCGTGGTCGACGGCGTCATCCCGAGCAATGCCGGCCGCGGCTACGTGCTGCGCCGGATCGCCCGCCGCGCGATCCGCCACGGCTACAAGCTCGGCGCGCGCAAACCGTTCTTCCACGCGCTGGTGCCGGCGCTGGTGGCCGAAATGGGCGACGCCTATCCGGAGCTGCGCCAGAACGAGCTGCGCGCGATGGAAGTGCTGCGCCAGGAAGAGGAAGCCTTCTTCCGCACCATCGCCAACGGCATGGAAATCCTGGAGAAGGCGCTCGCTGATGGTGGCAATGCGGGCGCCAAACAGATCGACGGCGACACCGCATTCAAGCTGCACGACACCTACGGCTTCCCGGTCGACCTGACCGCCGACGTCTGCCGCGAGCGCGGCGTGACGGTGGACGAGGCGCGCTTCAATGCGCTGCTGGAGGAGCAGCGCCAGCGCGCCCGCGAAGCCGGCAAGTTCAAGATGGCGCAAGGCCTCGAATACAGCGGCAGCCCGACCACCTTCCACGGCTACGACAAGCTGGTGCACGAGACCGCCAAGGTGACGGCGATCTACGTCGACGGCACGCCTGTCACGGAAGCGAAATCCGGCGACGACGCCGTCATCGTGCTCGACCACACGCCGTTCTACGCCGAATCCGGCGGCCAGGTGGGCGACACCGGCGAGCTGCGCAATGCGGTGGCGCGCTTCCTGGTCGAAGACACGATCAAGATCCAGGCCGACGTGTTCGGCCACCACGGCAGCATCGCCGAGGGCACGATCAAGGTCGGCGACACGGTCAATGCCAAGGTCGACGCCGAAAAGCGCGCGAAAACCATGCGCAACCACAGCGCGACCCACCTGCTGCACAAGGCGCTGCGCGAAGTGCTCGGCACCCACGTGCAGCAGAAGGGCTCGCTGGTCAACGCCGAGCGCACCCGCTTCGACTTCGCCCACAACGGCCCGGTGACCGCCGAGCAGATCCGCAGGGTGGAAGCGATCGTCAATGCCGAAATCCTCGCCAACGAGGCGACCCAGGCCAAGGTGATGCCGATCGAGGAGGCGCAGAAGTCGGGCGCGATGATGCTGTTCGGCGAAAAGTACGGCGACGAGGTGCGCGTGCTGACCATCGGTTCTAGCCGCGAGCTGTGCGGCGGCACGCACGTGCAGCGCACCGGCGACATCGGCCTGTTCAAGATCGTGTCGGAAAGCGGCGTCGCCGCCGGCGTGCGCCGCATCGAAGCGCTCACCGGCGACAACGCGCTGGCCTACCTGCAGTCGCTCGAATCCACGGTGAACCAGGTCGCCGGCACGCTGAAGGCGACGCCGGCCGAGCTGTCCGCGCGCGTCGGCAGCGTGCTGGAACAGGTCAAGGCGCTGGAGAAGGAACTCGCCGCGGTCAAGGGCAAGCTGGCGTCCGCCCAGGGCGACGAACTGCTCGGCAAGGCGGTCGATGTGAACGGCATCAAGGTGCTGGCGGCGACGCTCAACGGCGCCGACGTGCCGGCGCTGCGCGAAACCATGGACAAGCTCAAGGACAAGCTGAAGACCGCCGCCATCGTGCTGGCCGCCGTCAACGACGGCAAGGTCAGCCTGATCGCCGGCGTGACGTCGGACGCGACTTCCAAGGTGAAGGCGGGCGAGCTGGTCAACTTCGTCGCCCAGCAGGTCGGCGGCAAGGGCGGCGGCCGTCCCGACATGGCGCAGGCCGGCGGCACCGACCCGGCCAGCCTGCCCAAGGCGCTCGACGGCGTGACCGACTGGGTGCGTCAGCGCGCATGATGCGCTTCTGTCCCATGTGCGCCGCGCCGCTCGTCGAGCGCGCGGACGAAGGCGAGGGCGGCAAGGTCCGCCTCGCCTGCCCGGATGGACACTGGACGCACTGGGACAATCCGGTGCCGGTCCTGGCCGCGCTGGTCGAGATCGACGGCCGGATTCTGCTCGCGCGCAATGCCGCCTGGCCGGAAAAGATGTTTGCCCTCGTTACCGGTTTCATGGAGCGCGGCGAAACGCCCGAACAGGGAGTGGCGCGCGAACTGAAGGAAGAAACCAACCTCGACGCCACTGACATCGCATTGATCGGCGTCTATGAATTCATTCGCAAGAATGAAGTGATCATCGCCTACCACGTCAAGGCCAGCGGCGACATCCGTCTATCGCCCGAGCTGGTCGAATACCGCCTGGTCGCTCCCGAAAAGCTGCGTCCCTGGCGGGCCGGCACCGGCTATGCGGTGGCCGACTGGATGCGAGCGCGCGGACTCGCGGTCGAGTTCATCGATTTGCCTCCCGCCTAGGGCGCGCCTTGTTGCGCCGCACAAACCCTCCCATATTTGCGGTAAAATTCCTGCATCTGCGATCTTTACCAGAGCAAGGACCATGGAATTTCATAAAGA
>NZ_LWRX01000040.1:0-8912 GCF_001683835.1 Ralstonia sp. RL
CGAGGCGCAGATCGCCAAGATCGCGGCCAGCATCGTCGAGTACGGCTGGACGAACCCGATCCTGGTCGATGGCGGCAACGGCATCATTGCGGGCCACGGGCGTCTGGCCGCCGCGCGCAAGCTCGGCTTGGCCGAAGTGCCGGTCATCGAACTGGCACACCTGAGCACGGCGCAAAAGCGCGCCTACGTCATCGCCGACAACCGGCTGGCGCTGGATGCGGGCTGGGACGAGGAAATGCTGGCGCTGGAGCTAGCCGAGCTGTCCGAGGCCGGATACGAGCTGGCGCTCACCGGCTTCGAGGACGCCGAGCTGCGAGACCTGCTGGCAAGCGCCGAAGTCCCGGACGCGGGCGAACAACAGGACGACGCGGCGGACGACGCCGACGACGTGCCGGAAGCTCCGGCCACGCCGGTGTCCCGCGTGGGCGACGTCTGGGCCATCGGCGCGCATCGCCTGATCTGCGGCGACGCCGCCGATGCCGACGTGGTCGCCACGCTGATGGCGGGCGAGCAAGCGGCGCTGTGCTTTACCTCGCCACCCTACGGCAACCAGCGCGACTACACCACCGGCAGCATCGCGGATTGGGACAGCCTGATGCGCGGCGTATTCGCGCAATTGCCGATGGCCGACGACGGCCAGGTGCTCGTCAACCTCGGCCTGATCCACCGCGACAATGAGTTCGTCCCATATTGGGAGGCGTGGATCGGCTGGATGCGGACGAAGGGTTGGCGGCGCTTCGGCTGGTACGTCTGGGATCAGGGGCCGGGAATGCCCGGCGACTGGGCGGGCCGCTTCGCGCCCAGCTTCGAGTTCGTGTTCCACTTCAACCGCGCCAGTCGCAAGCCCAACAAGATCGTGCCCTGCAAGTTCGCTGGGCAGGAAACGCACCTGCGTGCCGATGGTTCCTCCACCGCGATGCGCGGCAAGGATGGCGAAGTCGGCGGCTGGACACATGCGGGCCAGCCGACGCAGGACATGCGCATCCCCGATTCGGTGATCCGCGTGATGCGTCACAAGGGCAAGATCGGCGAAGGCATCGACCATCCCGCCGTATTCCCGGTCGCGCTGCCACAGTTCGTCATCGAGGCGTTCAGCGACACGGGCGATCTGGTGTTCGAGCCGTTCGGCGGCAGCGGCAGCACGATGCTGGCCGCACAGCGCACCGGGCGCGTCTGCCACTCGGTGGAGATTGCGCCGGAGTACGTCGATGTCGCCATCCGACGCTTCCGGCAGAACCACCCGGAGGTGGCGGTCACGCTGCTGGCCACGGGTCAGACCTTCGACGAGGTCGAGGGCGAGCGTATCGAGGAGGTTGTGGCATGACGCTCTCGTGGCTCGCCGACAAGATCGAACGATGGCCGACCGCCAAGCTCGTGCCCTATGCCCGCAACGCGCGCACGCACAGCGACGCGCAGGTGGCGCAGATCGCCGCCAGCATCGCCGAGTTCGGCTTCACCAATCCTATCCTCGCGGGCAGCGACGGCGTGATCGTCGCCGGTCATGGACGGCTCGCCGCCGCGCAGAAACTCGGCCTCGAGATGGTGCCGGTGGTCGTGCTCGACCATCTGACGCCGACGCAGCGCCGTGCGCTGGTGATCGCGGACAACCGCATCGCCGAGAATGCCGGGTGGGACGATGAACTGCTGCGCGTCGAGCTGGAGGCGCTGCAGGACGAAGGTTTCGACCTCGATCTGACCGGCTTCGACGCCGATGCGCTGGCCGACTTGCTGGCGGGCGATGAACCGGATTCCGAAGGCGAAACCGATGACGATGCGGTGCCCGAGGTCAGCGAGACGCCGGTCTCGCGCCCGGGCGACGTCTGGCTGCTCGGCGGCCATCGGCTGCTGTGCGGCGACGCCACCGTGGCCGCGAGCTACGGCACCTTGCTCGACGGCGAGCCGGTGGACATGGTGTTCACCGATCCGCCGTACAACGTGAACTACGCCAACAGCGCGAAGGACAAGCTGCGCGGCAAGGATCGCGCAATCTTGAACGACAACCTCGGCGACGGCTTCCACGATTTCCTGCTCGCCGCGCTGACGCCGACCATCGCCCACTGTCGTGGCGCGATCTACGTGGCGATGTCGTCCAGCGAACTGGACACGCTGCAATCTGCCTTCCGCGCGGCGGGCGGCCACTGGTCGACCTTCATCATCTGGGCGAAGAACACCTTCACGCTCGGTCGCGCCGACTACCAGCGTCAGTACGAGCCGATCCTTTACGGATGGCCCGAGGGGGCGCAGCGCCACTGGTGTGGCGACCGCGACCAGGGCGACGTGTGGCAGATCAAAAAGCCGCAGAAGAACGACTTGCACCCGACGATGAAGCCGGTGGAACTGGTCGAGCGCGCGATCCGAAATTCGAGCCGCCCCGGCAACGTGGTGCTCGATCCCTTCGGCGGCTCCGGCACGACGCTGATCGCCGCCGAGAAATCGGGACGGCTGGCGCGGCTGATCGAACTCGACCCGAAGTACGTCGATGTGATCGTGCGCCGCTGGCAGGACTGGACTGGGAAACGTGCCACCCGCGAGGCGGATGGCATGGCGTTCGATCAGGCGGCCAGGGACTCGTCAGTGATCTCGCAGTGAATCACGAAGCCCGTCAGGTAGGGCAGACCGCGCGGGATGCCGTATTGCTTGCTGGTCTGGCGTCCAATCGTCCAGCCCATCCACTGTCGGGTGGCGGCGTTGATCGCGTCCGCCAAGGTCTGGCCCCGGTACAGCCCGTTCTGAACCTCGTCCGCGAAGTGGCGGCCGTGTCGGCTGTCGAGGAAGATCCGCACCGATTCGAGGGGCTGGCCGGTGGCGTCCGAAATGGCGTTCAAGGCCAAGGGCCATGAGGCGCTGGCGTGTTCGTTCATCGTGCCCCAAAAGCCCCAGGCGTCATTCTGGGTGGCGGGGATTTGCTGCTTGCGGGTCATCTTCGGCTCCGGCGGGTTGATCGTGGCGACGCGCGTAGTAACGCGCTGTTCGATTGAGAAGCCAAGCGCCGCTTGGCCTCTTTCTCGATCTTTCTGATCAGGCGATCCGGTAGATTCGCTCACCACCTTCCGGCTTGTCCGAGGTGATGGTCAGGCCCAGCTTCTTCTTGAAGGCCCCGGCGAAGGTGCCGCGCACTGTGTGCGCCTGCCAGCCGGTGGTATCGCAGATCTGGCGGATGGTCGCGCCCTCGGGGCGCTTGAGCATCCGGATGACCTCGGCCTGCTTGCTGTTCTCGCGGGTGCGCGGCGTGGTCTTGGCCTCCTGCTTCCACGTGGCTTCGGCGGCGATGACGTCCTGCTCCAGTTCGGCGTCGAACTGGGCCGTCGGCTGCTGGACGCCGGGACGCGGCATGCCCAGCGCATCGTAACCCTCGGCGGCGATGCGCCAGCCCTCGCCGTCGGGCGTGATGAGGGCGCGGTTGAACATTCCTTCCAGCACCTTCTTGCGCGCGCCGCCTTTGACGTTGTCGGGGAACCAATCGATCTTGCCGTCGCTGGAGTGGATGGCCTTGGCGAGGATGGCGTGCTGAGCCGGGGTCAGTTGGATGGTGCTCATGGTCAGTTCCTTTGCAGTGGTTGATTGGGATCGTGATGAACGCGCTGTTCGCCGGTGAAGCCAAGCTCTTTCTGCTTCAGCGCCTGCGCAGTGACGAGATGCCTGCTTCGGCCAGTTCAAGGGCGGCGGCATGGAACGCCGTTTCCGCGATCCAGGGCGCGTCCCGAGCGTCATCCAGGAGTTGATCGATTACCGCTTTGGCTCGTGCGCGCATCGAAGCGCATGCGGCTTCGAGGTCCGCATTGCTGGCGGTGGCCACCTCGTTGCGGCAGGCGCGCACCAAGACCGTCATGGCGGCTTCGGCGAGCTTGACTGCAAGGGTGTCGGGGGCTGGGTTGTTCATCGTTTGTCCTTTCGACGTGGTTGATGGCGTGACGTGATGAACGCGCTGTTCCCGATGGAAGACAAGCTCTTTCTCGACGAAGGACGAACACATGATTGAAGGTGCCGATGGGAATCTCGATTCGCGCCTACGCGCGTCACCGTGGCGTTTCCGACGCGGCGGTGCGCAAGGCCATCGCTGCCGGGCGCATCACGCCGGAGTCGGACGGAACCCTTGAGCCGCAGCGCGCCGACGCCGAGTGGGCGCGCAACACCGAAGCGCCGCGCACCGGCACGCGCGCCCGTGCCGTCAAGGCCGTCGTGCCGCCGGAAACCGCCACCGCCGCGCCCGTGGGCGACGGTCAGGCTGCCTTGCCTACCGGCGGCGCGTCGCTGTTGCAAGCGCGCACAGTCAACGAGGTGGTCAAGGCGCAGACGAACAAGGTGCGCCTGGCCCGGCTCAAGGGCGAGTTGGTCGACCGCAACCAGGCCATCGCCCACGTCTTCAAGCTGGCGCGCGCCGAGCGCGACGCGTGGCTGAACTGGCCCGCGCGCATCTCGGCGCAGATGGCGGCCAAGCTCGGTGTCGATCCGCACACGATGCACATCGCCCTTGAGGCGGCGGTGCGTGAGCACCTGCAGGAGCTGGGCGAGATGCGCCCTCGGGTGGATTGACGATGGACATGGACTACGAAGGCGCGGCCGAGATCGAGCGCGCATGGCGCGAAGGCTTGACGCCCGATCCTCTGCTCACGGTGTCCGAATGGTCGGATCGCCACCGGATGCTTTCCAGCAAAGCATCCGCCGAGCCGGGGCGCTGGCGTACCAGCCGCACGCCATACCTGAAGGCGATCATGGACTGCCTGTCGCCGACCTCGCCGGTCGAACGTGTGGTGTTCATGAAGGCCGCCCAGCTCGGCGCGACCGAGATGGGCTCGAACTGGATCGGCTACGTGATCCACCATGCGCCGGGGCCGATGATGGCGGTCTGGCCGACGGTGGAGATGGCCAAGCGCAACTCCAAGCAGCGGATCGACCCGCTCATCGAGGAGTCGGCGGCGCTGGCGGAACTGATCGCGCCGGCGCGTTCGCGCGACTCGGGCAACACGATCCTCGCCAAGGAGTTCCGGGGCGGCGTGCTCGTGATGACGGGCGCGAACAGCGCCGTCGGTCTGCGGTCGATGCCGGTGCGGTATCTGTTTCTCGACGAGGTCGACGGCTATCCGCTGGACGTCGAGGGCGAAGGCGACGCGATCTCGCTGGCCGAGGCGCGCACCCGCACCTTCGCGCGCCGCAAGATCTTCATCGTCTCGACGCCGACGATCTCCGGGGCGAGCGCCATCGAGCGCGAATACGAGGCCAGCGACCAGCGTCGCTACTTCGTGCCGTGCCCGCATTGCTCGCACCGGCAGTGGCTGCGCTTCGAGCAGTTGCGCTGGGACAAGGGCGCACCGGAGACGGCGGCCTACATCTGCGAATCGTGCGACGAGTCGATTGCCGAGCATCACAAGACCTGGATGCTGGAGCACGGCGAGTGGCGCGCGATGATCAGCGACGGGCCCGGCAAGACCGCGGGATTTCACCTGTCGTCGCTGTACAGCCCGGTGGGCTGGCGCAGTTGGCGTGACATCGCCGCCGCGTGGGAGAGCTCCGTCAACAAGGAATCGGGATCGGCGGCTGCTATCAAGACCTTCAAGAACACCGAACTGGGTGAGACCTGGGTCGAGGAAGGCGAAGCACCCGACTGGCAACGGCTGGTCGAGCGCCGCGAGGACTACCGCATCGGCACGGTTCCGCAGGGAGGACTGCTCCTGGTGGGCGCGGCCGACGTGCAGAAGGATCGCATCGAGGCGTCGATCTGGGCCTTTGGGCGCGGCAAGGAGTCCTGGCTGGTGGAACACCGCGTGCTGATGGGCGACACCGCCCGCGACGCGGTGTGGAAGCGCCTCGCCGAGTTGATTGCGGAGAACTGGACGCATGCCTCGGGCGCGGCGATGCCGTTGGCCCGGTTCGCGCTCGACACCGGCTTTGCGACGCAGGAGGCCTACGCTTTCGTGCGCGCCTGCCGCGATTCGCGCGTGATGGCGGTCAAGGGTGTGCCGCGCGGCGCGGCCTTGATCGGTACCCCGACGGCCATCGATGTCTCGCAGGGCGGCAAGAAGCTGCGCCGGGGCATCAAGGTGTACACGGTGGCGGTCGGCATCGCCAAGCTGGAGTTCTACAACAACCTGCGCAAGAGCGCGGACGTCAGCGAGGACGGCGTGACCACGGTCTACCCGACCGGCTTCGTCCACCTGCCCAAGATCGATGCGGAGTTCATACAGCAGCTCTGCGCCGAGCAACTGATCACCCGCCGCGACCGCAATGGCTTCCCGGTGCGCGAGTGGCAAAAGATGCGCGAGCGCAACGAGGCGCTCGACTGCTACGTGTACGCCCGCGCGGCCGCGTCAAGCGCGGGCCTGGATCGCTTCGAGGAGCGCCACTGGCGGGAACTGGAGCGCCAACTCGGGATGGAGCGGCCACCGGATGAGCCGCCCCCGATTCAAACATTTGACCCAGACGAGGCCACCCAACGCGGTGGCCTCGCTGTTTCTGCAACCCCATCACGCCGGCGCGTCATCCGAAGCCGATGGCTTCGCTGATCCCCGCTGGTTGTCCTGATCTGCAAAGGAGTTTTCATGAGTCTTGCCACGCGCATCGAGAGCCTGGTCATCCGGGTCGCCCAGGAGTTCAACGACGTTCGGGCGACGGCAGGCAATCTCGCCAGCCTGTCCACCACCGACAAGTCGAGTCTGGTCGCGGCGATCAACGAGTTGAAGGCGGCGGTGCTGTCCGCGACGGCCATCGACGACAACCAGATCGCCACTGCCACCACCTATTCGTCGAACAAGATCGTGTCGCTGCTCGATGCGCTCAAGGCCGACATTTTGGGTGGAGCGGATGCCGCCTACGACACCCTGGTCGAGATCCAACAGTTGCTGCAGAACGGCACCAGCGGTCTGGATGCGCTCCTGGCCGCAGTCAACCTGCGCGTGCGCTTCGACGCGGCGCAGACCCTGACGGTGGCCGAGCAGCTGCAGGCGCGCACCAACATTGGTGCGGTAGCTGCCGCCGATGTCGGCAACACCGACACCGACTTCGTCGTCATCTTCGACGGGGCGCTGGCCTGATGAGTCTCGCGTCCAGCATCGCCGCACTGGCGGCGCGCATCGGCTTCGAGGTGAAGACCAAGATCGACGCCACGCACCCCGGCCTCGCCCGGGTGTGGGTCAGCTTCGGCTACGTCAATGGTCAGGTCGTTGTCGCCAGCGCGCACAACGTCGCCAGTGTCGTGCGCACGGCGGCGGGCCGCTACCGCGTGCGTTTCGCCGTGGCGATGCCCGACGCGAATTACTGCTGGTTGGCGCTCGCCCGCAGCAGCACGAACAGCGGCCAGCAGCGCGTGGCCATCGTGCGCGCCAGTTCCGATCTGAAGACCCCTCAGTACGTCGACGTCTCCTGCGCGACGACGGCCGCGTCGTTCGACGACTCCTCCGAAATCAACCTCGTGGTGTACCGCTGATGGCCTACGCAGAAGCCCAACTCCAGGCCTTGGAGACGGCGCTCGCCAAGGGCGAACGCCGCGTCTCTTTCGGCGACAAGACGGTCGAGTACCGCTCGGTCGATGAACTGATGGCCGCGATCCGCGAGGTCAGGCGCGGACTGCTGCAGCAGGCAGCCGAAACCGGTCTCTTGCCCGGCGCGCCGCGCCAGATCCGGGTTACGACCCACAAAGGTTTTTGACGGGGGTTCTGATGGCCTGGTATTCGAAACTCCGAAGCCTGTTCGGCCAGCCTCCCGTTCACGAAGCGGCGGGCCGTGGCCGTCGCTCGCTGGCGTGGATGCCCGGCAACCCCGGCGCGGTCGCGGCGATGCTGGCGACCAATGCGGAACTGCGTGGCAAGAGCCGCGACCTCGTGCGTCGCAATGCTTGGGCGCAAGCCGGGATCGAGGCCTTCGTGGCCAACGCCGTCGGCACCGGCATCAAGCCGCAGAGCCTGTCGCCCGACGACTCGTTCAAGGCCGAGGTGCAGGCGCTGTGGCGCGACTGGACGGCGGAAGCCGACGCGGCCGGGCAGACCGACTTCTATGGCCTGCAGGCGCTGGCCTGCCGCGCGATGCTCGAAGGCGGCGAATGCCTGATCCGCTTGCGGCCGCGCCGCCCGGAAGACGGGCTGGTGGTGCCGCTGCAGCTTCAGTTGCTGGAGCCCGAGCACCTGCCGATCCATCTGAACACCGATCTGCCCTCGGGCAACGTCGTGCGCTCCGGCATCGAGTTCGACAGCCTGGGGCGGCGCGTCGCCTACCACCTGTACCGCTCGCATCCGGAGGACGGTCGGCTGGCCCCGATGTCGGGCCGGGGCGGGATGGACACGGTGCGCATCGATGCGAAGGAAATCATCCACCTGTTCCGTGTTCTGCGTCCCGGCCAGATCCGGGGCGAACCGTGGCTGTCGCGGGCGCTGGTCAAGCTCAATGAGCTCGACCAGTACGACGACGCCGAGCTGGTGCGCAAGAAGACTGCCGCGATGTTCGCGGGCTTCGTCACGCGCCAGAACCCCGAAGACAACCTGATGGGCGAAGGGGCGGCCGATGGCGACGGCATCGCACTCGCCGGGCTGGAGCCCGGAACGCTGCAGATTCTGGAACCGGGTGAGGACATCAAGTTCTCCGATCCGGCCGACGTCGGCGGCTCGTATTCCGAGTTCCTGCGCACCCAGTTCCGCGCGGTCGCCGCCGCCATCGGCATCACCTACGAGCAACTCACCGGCGACTTGACCGGCGTGAACTACTCGTCCATCCGCGCCGGGATGCTGGAGTTCCGCCGCCGCTGCGAGATGGTGCAGCACGGCGTGCTGGTGCATCAGATGTGCCGCCCAGTGTGGGCCGCGTGGATGAAGCAGGCCGTGCTCGCCGGTGCGCTCGAAGCGCCGGGCTTCGCGCGTGGCGGGCCGGCGCGTCGCCGCCAGTACCTGCAGGTGAAGTGGATTCCGCAGGGCTGGCAGTGGGTCGAT
>NZ_LWRX01000142.1:0-2325 GCF_001683835.1 Ralstonia sp. RL
GCGCTGGCGGACATCCTGCTGGTCACTCCGCAGGACCTGCGCCTGCAGGTGGAGGAGGTCGCACGCCAGGTGGTGGCCGAAGAGGGCTTCCTCGACTTCCGTGCCTACGTGGCCCGGGTCGGGCGCGGTCGCCAGATCGAGCTGCACTTCATCGTTCCGCGCGGCCAGCCGCCGCGCACGCTGGAGTCGTGGGACCAGCTGCGCGACAGCATCGGCGAACGCATCGGCGGCGATCCGCAGCAGCGCTGGCTCACCATCGCCTTCACCACGGACCTGGAGTGGGCCGAGTAGTCCCCCGACGCGACCGGTACGCGGGTAGCCATCTGCAAAAAAAGAGCCTCTTTTGAATTCCGAGTGGATGCCGGGCAGGATTCGGCTCTCCTTATCTGAGCCCTGACCCCATGGACGAGAGGCTGCTTTTCGCGTCGGCCCTCAATCTGGCCCAGCCTTGGTACGTGAGCGGTACGCGCTTCGATGCCCAGGCCAGGTCGTTGACGATCCTCATCGATTTCACTGCGGGCAGCCGCTTCGCGCACCCTGCCGCATCGGGGCAGCACCCGGTGCATGACACCCAGATCAAGCGCTTCCGGCACCTGAACTTCTTCGAGCACGAGTGCTTCCTCGAGGTGCGCGTGCCGCGGATCAAGCTGCCGGACGGGCGGGTGCTGCTGGTCGAGCCGCACTGGGCCGGCAGGCTGTCCGGCTTCACGCTGCTGTTCGAAGCCTTGGTGCTCACGCTGTGCCGGCAGATGCCCTTCGCCGCGGTCGCGCGGCTGGTGGGCGAGTCCTGGCATCGCGTGCACGCGATCTGCGCGCGTTATGTCGAGCTGGCGGTGGACGAATTGGACTTGTCGGCGACCAGGGCGCTGGCGATCGACGAGACGTCCTACCGGCGTGGCCACACTTACCTGACGCTGGCCGCGGATGCCGAGCAGCGCAGGGTCGTGTTCGTGACCGAAGGGCGTCGTGTTGAGGCAATCGCCGCGCTTGCCGGGCACCTGGCCGCGCATCAGGCCACCCCCGGGCAGATCGAATCGGTGAGCATCGACATGTCGCCCTCCTATATCCGCGGCGTCACCGATCACCTGCCCAATGCGCGCATCACCTTCGACAAGTTCCACGTCATCGCCCAGGCCTCCCTCGCCCTGGATCGCACCCGCCGAGCCGAGCAGAAGAGCGATCCGGCCCTCAAGGGCCTGCGCTGGGCCCTGCTCAAGGATCGCGACCGCTTGCCGCGCGAACAGCGCGGCGAACTCGATGCCCTGATCGCCGCCGCCACCAGCAAGCGCACCGCCCGCGCCTGGCTGTATCGCGAGAACTTGCGCGAGATCCTCGAGCGCAAGCAGATCAACGTGGTCGCCGCGCTGCTCAGGCAGTGGTGCACGAACGTCATGCGCTCCAAGGTCGAGCCGATGAAGGACGTCGCGCGGATGATCCGCAAGCACTTCGACGGCATCCTGGCCTGGAGCCAGACCCGCCAGACCAACGGCTTCCTGGAAGCCATCAACGGCCTGTTCCAGGCCGCCAAGCGCAAGGCCCGCGGCTACACCCGGCTCGACACCATGCGCACCGTCATCTTCCTGATCGCCGGCAAGCTCGACTTCTCGCGCCTCAACCCGCACGTGGCATAACCCACTCGAATTTCAAAAGAGCCAACGAGTTCCTCCAACGCTTTACCGTCGGCAAGCGAATGTTCGCCGGCTTTGGCTTCCTGCTGGTGCTGATGGCCGCGATCGCCGTGGTTTCGGCGATGTCCCTCTCCACGCTGGAAAAGCACCTGGAAACCATCGCGGTCGAACGTGTCACCAAGACCGCGCTGGCGAACACGCTGTACGACAGCGCCAACCTGCTCAATATCGACATGCAGGCCATGATCCTCGCCGAGAGCGACGAGGAGCGCCTGGCTGCGCAGCAGCGGATCAAGGAAACGCGCGAGAACTTCGCCGCGACCTACGAAAAGCTGGATGCGATGCCGGCGCGGGAGGAAGGCAAGCGCCTGCTGGCGGCCATCAACAAGGCCCGCCAAGCCGCGGCGCCGCTGAACGACCATGTCGCCGAGCTGGCAATGGAAGGCAGCATCGCCGAGGCCACCACCTACCTCAATGGCGAGGGAAGGGCTGGCGCGACGCGGTCAGCGCCTATGTCGAGCGTGAAGGCCGGCAGATGAAGGCGGCGCACGAGGAGGCCGTGGTGGCCGCCAACCGTGCCCGCACCGCGCTGTTCGTGGTCCTGGGCCTGGCCATCGTGTTCGGCGTGTTCCTGGCCGTGGTGTTCACCCGCAGCCTGACCGGGCCGCTGGGCCTGGCCGCGGCGGCCGCACGCGAC
>NZ_LWRX01000117.1:0-9025 GCF_001683835.1 Ralstonia sp. RL
CGTGGTGCGCGACGTGCAGATCAACGGCGAGATCAGCTTCACGCGCCCGCTGACGCACGCGTACCCGCTCGCCAACCCCGGTGATCCCGCCTCGGGCAGTTTCGTTTCCAGCGCGCTGGTGGCCGGCGACCTGTTCGCCCGCGTCAGTCTGGTGTTCGATCAGGCGACCTGGAGCGGCGCTTGGGTCGACGCGCTGTCGGGCAGCTCGGCGACCGCGACCTTCAACAACACGCAATACCCGATCCGCGTCACCAATCGCGGCGCGGTCACCGAACGCTGGATCGTGCGCTTCACCAACAGCACCGCCTTCGAAGTGATCGGCGAGAACGTCGGCGTGATCGCCACCGGCAACACCAGCACCGATTGCGCCCCCAACAACCCGGCGACCGGCGTGCCGTACTTCCATCTTCCCGCCCTCGGGTGGGGCAACGGCTGGGCCACCGGCAACGTGCTGCGCTTCAACACCATCGGGGCGCAGTTCCCAGTGTGGGTGGTGCGCACCGTGCAGCAGGGGCCGGAATCCGTGCCCGACGACAACTTCACGCTGCTGATTCGCGGCGACGTGGACACCCCTTGATTCCCGAAACCTTCCCACAGGAATTCGTATGACCGACCTCACCGTCAAGTACTTCAGTAGTGGCATGGCGGGCGCGCCGCAGATCGCCAACAACTGGGGCGATCTGGTGACGATGCTCGATGCATGCCTCGTCAACGGCTTCGCCCTGAAGGCCATCGACTCGCTGACCTTCGCCAATGGGGTTGCGACGGCGACGATCACCTCCGGGCACGCTTACCTGCGCGATCAGGTGGTGTTGATCGCGGGGGCCGATCAGCCCGAGTACAACGGCTTGTTCCGCGTGCTCGCGACCACCACGACCACGTTCACCTACGCGGTGACCGGCACGCCCGTGTCTCCCGCGACGACCGCCACCAGCCTTTCCGCCAAGGTCGCCCCGTTGGGCTGGGAGAAGCCCTTCGCCAGCACGAACAAGGCAGCCTACCGCAGCAAGAACCCGGCTTCGCCGCAGAACCTCCTACTGATCGACGACGGCCTCAAGACGCCGAACTACACGACGGGCTGGGCCAAATGGGCCAACGTCGGCATCGTCGAGGATCTGTCGGACATCGACACCGTCGTCGGCGCGCAGGCTCCCTACGACCCGAATAGCCCGACGCAGAACTGGAAGCAGGTCACCGCGAATCAGTGGGGCTGGTACAAGTGGTACCACGCGCGGCAGACCGGCTACGACACTTACGGCGACAACGGCGGCGGCAATCGCAACTGGGTGCTGGTGGGCGATGACCGGCTGTTCTATCTCTTCGTCACCAATGCCGCCGGGTACGGCTGGTACGGGCGCAACAGCTACTGCTTCGGCGACATCACGAGCTTCAAGCCGGGCGACAACTACGCCACGGTGCTCTGCGCCGACGACCTGTACTGGAGTTTGAACAACCAATACATCAGCTACCCCGGCCAGTACAACGCCTATGGCCTGGTCTCCTCGCTCGACTTCACCGGCAAGGTGCTGCTGCGCAATCACACCCAGCTCGGCAACCCGGTGCGCTGGGCAACCACCTCGCTGAACACGAACAACGGCCAGCAGATCTGCGGGCGCGGGTCGATGCCGTTCCCGAACGGAGCGGACTACAGCCTGTGGCTGCTGCCGACCTACGTGCGTCAGGAGGACGGCCATATGCGTGGCCTGATGCCGGGAATGCTGTGGATGCCTCAAGACCGTCCGTACAGCGACCAGACCATCGTCGACAACGTGGTCGGGCAGGCCGGCAAGCGGTTCCTGCTGGTCAGGACGCAGTACAGCTCGGAAACCGAGGGGGCGCAGATCGCATTTGACATCACCGGGCCGTGGAGGTGAGGCGTGGGCTACCCGCTCAACGACACCTTCGCCACGGCACCGGCGAACGGCTACACCACGGTGCTCGGCAGCATGTCCGCCAGCTACAACGGCGCGCAGCAGGCCATCGACATCTCTGCACCCAATGGACAGTCGATCCTGCGTTTCAATGAAACGGCACACGGCGATTTCTGGTTCGAGGCCGATGTCGAGTTGCTGACCGACCCGAGCGCCCGCAAGCACATCGGCCTGTGGATGACGACGGGCAATGGAGCCGAAGGCTTCCGGTTCGCGCATCTCGATGGCGCGTGGACCGTTTCGCGCTGGAACAGCGGCTTTGGCGACGGGGCGGCGGTGACGGGCGGCGTCAACGATGGCGCGAAGCCTATTGCCGGGATGCCCGACGCGGCCCCGGCCTTCAACGTCGGTCAGCGGATGATCCTGCGCTGCGAAGTCATCGTCGGCGCGTTCGATGCGAATGGGGTGCCGTGGGCGCGCCTGATCCAGTTCAAGGCCGGCGGCGTGCTGATGTTCCAGGTCGGGGATGCGGCCTACCGGGGTAAGCTGATTCCGGGCGTGTTCCTGTACGGGGCCACGGCGCGCGTTCACGCCATCGCAGGCGACACGCCTTCCGGTCTGCCCGCGTTTCCCGCGACCGTGGGCGTGAACACCGACTACGAGCTGGTGCGGCTGGCTGGTGGTTCGACCTCGGTGTTGCCCGATCCCGCTGCCGACATCGGCGTCAACGCCCACGTCGACCTGATCCGCCGCAACAGCCCATCGAGCGAGTTGTGGAGCCGGGATGGCGGCTACGACTGGCGCTTGCGCACGTTTCCCAGTGCGCGCAAGGACATTCACTTCAGCGGTCACGGCGTGATCGCCGGAACAGTGAAAGAGAAGGGCCAGCCCGACCAACCGCTGGTGCGACGGGTGCAGCTCATCAGCGAGAACGCCCGCGTCCTGGTCGCCGAGACCTGGTCTGATGCCAGCGGCAACTACCGATTCGAGCTGCTGGACCCGGCGCAGCGATACACCGTGGTCAGCTACGACTACAAGCAGATGTACCGCGCCGTGATCGCGGACAACCTCAAGCCGGGACCGATGCCATGACCGTCGCCATCACTGTCGAGCACAACGAGGCGCGGCTTGCGGGCACGCTCGCGTTCCTCGATGCGGGGAGCAATCCGGCGCGTCTGCGCATCTACGGCGGGGCGCGCCCTGCCACGCCGTCCACGACGCCGAGCAGTGCGATGTTGGTCGAGATCAAGCTGACCAAGCCCGCCGGCACGATCTCGGGCGGGTTGCTGACGCTCACGCAGCAGGAGGACGGGCTGATCACGGCCACGGGCGTGGCCACCTGGGCGCGGCTGGTGAACGGCAACGAGGTGACCGCCCTGGATCTCGACTGCAGCGGCACCGACGGTAGCGGCGACGTGAAGCTGGCCAGCACCAATCTGTACCTGGGCGGTGATGCTCGGATAGTGTCGGCGATCCTGGGGTAAGCCGTGTCTGCCGTTCCCAACGAGGTGACTCTGGTCGCCGCGTTGCCCGCGCCCGCCGTCACCGTAGTCGTCGGTCCGCCCCTGGTCGATCTGCTCTTCGATCAACCTGCCGCCACCGACGCCAATTTGGTGTTCGGGGCCAACTACATCGCGCCGCGCGACGATGTGACGGTGCAGGCCACACTGCCGCTGCCGGTCGTCACGATCAAGTTCATCCCACCGGCACGGGCCGAGTTGTTAGCCCAGCTCCCGGGCCTGACGGTGCAGTCACTGGTCTTGCGCCCGAGCGTGCCCTTGAATGTGGGGGCTGGTGCTGGCGCAAGCCTGCCCGGCGTGGTCTTCACGGGCGAGGTCAGATACGCGTCGCACACGCAGCGGCCCACAGTCGGCCAGACCGCGCACCACTGGCAAGTGGCGCGGCAGACGGAGGACGGCGCGGATCACGGCCAGCAGGATGCGGCCGCGACGCCCGCAGGCTGGGAGACGTTCTGGAAGCGCACGCTCGCATCGCCACATGGCATCGCGCACCGGTTGCCCCCGATCTTGGCCGCCGCGCCGGAGCAGCGCCGCACGGCTCAGCAGCAGGCCACGCGTCTGATTGATGCGACGTGGTTCGCGCATCAAGATGGGACGCACCTCGAACTGGCCCGCCAGGGTCTGTACCAAAACGCTGTTCCGATGCGGGACGCCACGCGCTTCCGGCATCAGGATGGTGATCGCACCAAGCGCGCCGGTCGAGTCGCTTTCTGGCAAGTCGCGCGGCTGCTCACCCAGCATCAAGGCGCCGACTTCCAGAGCGCCAGCCCTGCGCCGAAAGGTTGGCACGGCAGGTATCAGGAGGCCGTTCCGCCCCCGCCCGGGATCACAGTGTGGATCGTTACCGAACCGCCCGCGCCGCAACCTTGCTACACGCAGAGCGCGCACCTGCTGTTCGCCGCGCTGGCCCCAGCGGACGGCCACTTGCTGTTCCTCTGTGAAAACCATACCGAGCCGCCGCCCGGAGGGGAGCCGGTGGTCGTTCCTGTCCGGAGGGTGTACTTCGTGATCAACAACGTGACGCTGCACCGCCTGCCCGATGGCATGCCGGTGCCGCTGTTCAGTCTCTCGCTGTCGCTCGACGCCGCATCCTGGGCGTGGGGCTTCGATGCGCAACTGCCTGCCAAGGCGGAAACCTTGGTGGCACCCGGCAGCGCCACCGGCCCGGTCGAACTGGTCGCCAGCATCAATGGCACGGCATTCCGCGTCTTGGCTGAGAGCATCAGCCGCGAGCGCATCTTCGGTGACGCGAGCATCCGCATCTCCGGTCGTGGACGCAACGCCGTGCTGGCCGCGCCCTATGCACCGGTAATGACCTTCGGCAACGCCGAGGCACGCACCGCGCGGCAGCTGATGGACGACGTCCTCACGCTCAACGGCATCCCGCTGGGCTGGACGGTCGATTGGGGTCTCACGGACTGGAACGTCCCGGCTGGCGTGTTCGCACGGCAAGGGACGTGGATCGAGGCGCTGACCGCCATCGCCAGTGCGGTCGGGGGCTACCTGATCCCGCATCCCTACGACCAGCGCATCCGCGTGCGCCACCACTATCCGGTTGCCCCTTGGGAATGGACCACCGTCACGCCTGATTTCGTGCTGCCCGTCGATGCCGTTGCCCGCGAATCCTTGCGTTGGTTGGAGAAGCCCACCTACAACCGCGTGTTCGTGTCCGGGCAGGGCGTGGGCGTGCTCGGGCAGGTGACGCGGGCCGGTACCGCCGGAGACGTGCTGGCACCGATGGTCGTCGATGCCCTCATCACCGAGGCCGCCGCCGCACGCCAGCGTGGCATCGCCGTGCTCGCCGACACCGGGCACCAGATCGAAGTCAGCCTGCGCCTGCCGGTGCTCGCCGAGACCGGGATCATCGAGCCGGGGGCGTTCGTCGAGTACCAGGACGGCAGCGTCACCCGGCTGGGCCTCGTGCGCTCGACGCAAATCGAGGCGGGCATGCCCGAGGTCTGGCAGACGCTGGGGGTGCAGGGCTATGCATAACCTCTACGAGCAGTTCCGCCAGCTAATCCCCGACCCGCCGCTGCAGGCGGGCACGGCGATCGACGTCGGCTCCGGCGTGGTCACCGTCGCGTTGCCGGGTGGCGGCCTGATCAAGGCGCGTGGCAACGCGGCCGTCGGCCAGAAAGTGTTCGTGCGCGATGACGTCGTCGAAGGCATCGCGCCCAGTCTGACCCTGGAGATCATCGAAATCTAAAGCACCACCGTTTCACCGATTCACCCCTGAGACCCGCCTCGATGCCGACACATCAGGCGGGTTTCGCATTTGGCTCCGGCATCACGTGGCTGCGCCACATGAGCCTACGCCGCAACTTCGTTGTCTGGAGAAAGCCAATGACCGATCCCGAACAACAACAGCCCGCGCTCGTCGAGAACATGCTGCTCTTGCGCCGCGAAGACTTCGACGAGCTGCTCGACCGCGCCGCCCAACGCGGAGCCGAGCGTTGCCTCGCCCATCTCGGCCTGGAGAACGGCAGTGCCGCCCGCGACATCCGCGAACTGCGCGATCTGCTGGATGCGTGGCGCGATGCCCGGCGCACCGCGTGGCAGACCACCATCAAGGTCGTCACGACCGGCATCCTGGCCGCGCTGCTGGTGGGTGCCGCCATCAAGCTCAAGCTGATGGGAGGCTCCCAATGATCGAGACCTTGCTCGGTGGCCTCCTCGGCGGAGCCTTCCGTCTCGCGCCGGAAATCCTGAAATGGCTCGACCGCAAGGGCGAGCGCGGCCACGAGCTGGCGATGCAGGACAAGGCGCTGGAGTTCGAGAAGCTGCGCGGCGCGCAGCGGATGGCGGAGATCGACGCGAGCGCGGATGCGGCGTGGAACACCGAAGCCATCGAGGCGCTGCGCGAAGCCGTGCGCACGCAGGGAGAGAAAACTGGCGTGTGTTGGGCCGATGCGCTGTCCAGAAGCGTGCGGCCCGTGATCACCTACTGGTTCATGGCGCTGTACTGCGCGGCCAAGACGGCGGCGTTCGCAGCCGCCGTGACTGCCGGCACGGGATGGGGCGTGGCCGTCCTGCACGCGTGGACCGAGGCCGACCAGGCGCTGTGGGCCGGGGTGCTGAACTTCTGGTTCCTGGGGCGCGTGTTTGACCGGGTGCGACCGTGATCGGAGTGCCACAGGCGGCCATCGATCTGGCCAAGCGCTTCGAGGGGTTCCATCGGGTGCCGAGAGCCGATCCCGGCCGCGCGCATCCCTACGTCTGCCCAGCTGGCTACTGGACCATCGGCTACGGCCATCTCTGCGATCCGAATCATCCGCCGATCACGGAGGTCGAGGCGGATCGCTACCTGGCGGACGACTTGAGAATCGCGCTGACCGCCACCCTGCGCTACTGCCCGGTGCTGGCCACCGAACCCGAGAGCAGACTCGCGGCCATCGTAGATTTCACGTTCAACCTTGGCGCAGGGCGGTTGCAGACATCGACGCTGCGACGGCGCGTCAATCAGCGCGACTGGCCCAGCGCCGCAACCGAGTTGCGGCGGTGGGTCTTTGGCGGTGGCAAGGTGCTGCCGGGGCTTGTCACGCGGCGGGAGGCCGAAGCGACTTGCCTGCTCCGCGCCGCCTGATAGGCCGGGTCGACTCGATCAAATCCCCGGTTGCAGCTCCACGCGCACTTCCCGCGTTTTGCCGGCCCGTTCCACCGACAAGACCACCACATCACCGACCTTCCTGTCGTCCAGCCGCGCGAGCAGCTTAGCCACATCGTCCGTCGCCTTGCCATCAACACCGATGATGCGGTCGCCGGGCACGATGCCTTGTGGCGTGACTTCAACACCCGCGAGGCCGGCCTTGTGCGCCGCCGAGCCGGGGGTCACACGCAGCACGAACACGCCCTTGCTTCCAGTCAGCGCCAGCAGGCGCTGATTGAGCTGTTCGTCCACCTCAATGCCCAGCGCCGGACGGATGTACTTACCGGTCTTGATGAGTTGCGGGACTACGCGCATGACGGTGTCCACCGGCACGGCGAAACCAATCCCGGCCGAGGCGCCGGAGGGGCTATAGATCGCCGTGTTGATGCCGATGAGCCTTCCTGCCGAATCGAGCAGCGGCCCACCGGAGTTGCCAGGGTTGATGGCGGCGTCGGTCTGGATCAGGTGATCGATGGCCGGGCCGCCCGCTTCTCCGGGTAACGAGCGGTCGAGCGCGGAGACGATACCGGTGGTGAGCGTCCAGTCCAGGCCGAAGGGGTTGCCAATGGCAAAGACCTTTTGGCCTACCTTGAGGTCGGCGCTGGTGCCCACCGGTACGGCCGGCGGGCGCTTGAAACCGACGCCGATCTTGAGCACGGCTATGTCGTGCTCGGGGCTCGCCCCCACCAGCGCGGCCTGGTAGTCGCGGCCGTCGGCCAGTTTGACGGTGGCTTCGGACGCGCCCTGGATAACGTGGAAGTTGGTCACGACATGGCCGGCGTCATCCCAGATGAAGCCCGAGCCGGTACCGCGGGGCACGGAGAAGACATTGCGCGTCCAGACATCGCGTATCAGCTGTGCGGTGGTGATATACACCACCGAGGCGCGCGACTTTTCGAACAATTCGATGGTGGCTTTCTCGTCCGCCGCCAGATCGCCACGCGCCGTGACGGTGCGTTCTGCCGCCTCGCGCGGACTGAACCAGGCCTCGATGGCAGGCAGGAACTGCCACAGCAGCATGAGCGCGGCAATGCAGGCGGTGATGAAGAGCCAGCGACGGACGAAGTGGTCCGGCGCGGGGCGTTGGTACGGGTCGAGATAGGTCATGAGAAGTCTCCTGTTGATGGGCAATCAGCGCCACAGCCCGCTCGGGCCAGCGCGGCGGACGCGTCGCCAAAGCGGATTCCGGCAAAAAATGGGGCGCGTGGAGTGGCAACGCTGATGCTGGCCCAGGCGCCAACGTCAGCAGGCGTGAGATGCGCTCTTGCGTTGCCGGATGCGTGCGCAACCAGGAGGGCTCGGGATTGCCCCATCCCGGCCACAGCCAGGCACGCCAGGAGCGGCTGACCCGCTCGATTTTCGCCAGCGCAGACGCCAGCCCGTGCGGGTCGCCAGTCAGTTCCGCCGCGAGGCGGTCAGCATCGAACTCACGCACGCGAGACAGGCCGAGCTGTGCGAGCAGGGCCAGCTGGGGCGAGGCGATCAGCAGAAGCAGTCCAGGCCAATTGACCGCCACCGCGCCGGCCAGCAGTGCGGGCAAGCTGAACACAATAGCGATCTGTCCGACCATAGCCAGCAGGCTCGTGAGGCGACTGACGGAATCCGCCAGCCCCATGACACGCAGATCCTCATTGGCGATGTGCGCGATCTCGTGCGCGAGCACACCCGCCAGCTCGCGTGGGCTCAGGCGGCGCAGCAGGCCATCGGTGAGGGCGATCGATGCCTCCTGCTTCGATCCGGTGGCGAAGGCGTTGACGACGGCACTGGGCACGTAGTGCGGCACCGGCGTTGCGGGCAAACCGGCACGGACGGACAGCTCGCGCAACAGGGCCCAAATTTCCGGGGCTTCGTGCGGGTGCAGCGCCCGGGCGCGGTATAGGCGCAAGGTCAAGGCGGATGCGGCTGCCGGTTCCAGCAACAGCGTGCCTGCAACGGCAAACAGCGCGAGCCACAGGCCGCTTTCCCCGAACAGCAGGCTTCCTGCGGTG
>NZ_LWRX01000188.1:0-12955 GCF_001683835.1 Ralstonia sp. RL
TTTCCCGAACCATACGACGGTGTTCGCCGCATCGGCCGGCCCGCGTGACCTGGGCACCGGCAACGATATCTCGATCACGCTGACGGCCGACAAGGGCGGTGCGAAGCTCGCGAAGACGTACGTCTTCAAGCGCGGCAGCTACGTGATCGACACGCGCTTCGCCGTGACGAACGACGGCACGGCGCCGATCAACCCGACGCTGTACATGGAGCTGGCCCGCGACGGCGGCGCCGTGGAGCAATCGCGCTTCTACAGCACGTTCACCGGCCCGGCCGTCTACACCGACGGCGACAAGTACCACAAGATCAACTTCTCCGACATCGACAAGGGCAAGGCGCACGTGCCGGCCCCGACCGACAGCGGCTGGGTCGCGATGGTGCAGCACTACTTTGCCTCGGCGTGGATTCCGGCGGCGAACGCCAAGCGCGAGTTTTACGTCGACCGCATCGACACGAACTTCTACCGCGTCGGCATGCAGGAGCCGCTGGGCACGGTGGCGCCGGGCGCGAGCGTGTCGGCCACGGCACGCCTGTTTGCCGGTCCGCAGGAAGAGCGCATGCTCGAGGGCATCACGCCGGGCCTGGAACTCGTGAAGGACTACGGCTGGCTGACGATCATCGCCAAGCCGCTGTTCTGGCTGCTCGAGAAGATCCACAAGCTGCTGGGCAACTGGGGCTGGTCGATCGTCGCGCTGACGGTGCTGGTCAAGCTGGTGTTCTTCCCGCTGTCGGCGACGAGCTACCGTTCGATGGCCAAGATGAAGGATCTGCAGCCGCGCATGACGGCCATCCGCGAGCGCCACAAGGGCGACCCGCAGAAGATGAACCAGGAGATGATGACGCTGTACCGCACCGAGAAGGTCAATCCGCTCGGCGGCTGTCTGCCGATCGTGATCCAGATCCCGGTGTTCATCGCGCTGTACTGGGTGCTGCTGTCTTCCGTGGAAATGCGCGGCGCGCCGTGGCTGGGCTGGGTGCATGACCTGGCTGCACCGGACCCGTTCTACATCCTGCCGATCCTGATGGCCGTGTCGATGTTCGTGCAGACCAAGCTGAACCCGACGCCGCCGGACCCCGTGCAGGCCAAGGTGATGATGTTCATGCCGATCGCGTTCTCGGTGATGTTCTTCTTCTTCCCGGCCGGCCTGGTGCTGTACTGGGTGGTGAACAACTGCCTGTCGATCGCGCAGCAGTGGTCGATCAACCGCATGCTGGGCACCAACAAGAAGGCTGCGGCTGCCAAGTAAGGCAGGCGCACTCGGCAAAAAGGGCACCTTCGGGTGCCCTTTTTTCATGTGGCTCGGATGGCGCCTATGCGGGTGCATGGCAGACGGCCTCGATGTTGTGGCCGTCGGGGTCGCGCACGAAGGCGCCGTAGTAGTTCGGGTGGTAGTGCGTCCGTATGCCGGGCGCGCCGTTGCCGGTGCCGCCTGCTGCCAGCGCCGCACTGTGGAACGCCTCGACCTCGGCACGCGTATCCACGCGAAACGCCACGTGCAGCGGCGGCCGGTTCGGCGTCTGGCCCGCCATCGCAGCAGAAATCCAGCACTCCGCCTTGCCCGGTGGGCCGAACCCGGCCACGTCGGTGTGGCCCGTCACGGCGGCAGGAAACTCCAGCACCTTGACGAGGCCGATGGCGCCGAGCGCCTGCCCATAGAACCGTTTGCCGGTTTGGAAGTCCCTGAGGACGACGCCGGTGTGATCGATCATCCGAATCCCCCTGGCTGGAAACTGGCGCGCAACTGCGCGGCTGCCGCACAATACCGCCCATGACTGCCGCTGACCACTCCCCGAACTTGCCGAACGCTTCCGAGCCGCCACGCGCGCCCACCATTCCGATCGCGGCGATCGCCACGGCGCCGGGGCGTGGCGGCATCGGCGTGGTGCGCGTAT
Source organism: Ralstonia sp. RL (assembly GCF_001683835.1). Lineage (NCBI taxonomy): Bacteria > Pseudomonadati > Pseudomonadota > Betaproteobacteria > Burkholderiales > Burkholderiaceae > Ralstonia > Ralstonia sp. RL. The sequence goes on from NZ_LWRX01000188.1 coordinate 1,893, forward strand.
CGGGGCCCGATGTGCGCGCCGTCATGCAAGCCGTGTGCGGTCGGCTGCTGCCGCCGCGCCAGGCGACCTACCTGCCCTTCCTCGATGCGGACGGCAGCGCCATCGATCGCGGCATCGCCCTGTGGTTTCCCGCGCCGCATTCCTACACGGGCGAAGACGTGCTCGAACTGCAGGGCCACGGCGGCCCGGTGGTGATGCAGCTTTTGCTGCAGCGCTGCCTCGCCGCCGGCCGCGAAATCGGCCTGCGCGTGGCCGAACCCGGCGAATTCACCCGCCGCGCGTTTCTCAACGACAAGATGGACCTCGCGCAGGCCGAGGCCGTGGCCGACCTGATCGAAGCCAGCACCGAAGCCGCCGCGCGCTCGGCAGCGCGCTCGCTTGACGGCGCGTTCTCTCAGGCCGTGCATGCGCTGGTGGAGCGCGTCATTCATCTGCGCATGCTGGTGGAGGCGACGCTGGATTTTCCCGAGGAAGAGATCGACTTTCTGGAAGCCGCCGATGCGCGTGGTCAGCTTGCGGGCATCCGTGCCGCGCTGGACGGCGTGCTGGCGCAGGCGCGGCAGGGTGCGCTGCTGCGCGAGGGGCTGCACGTGGTGCTGGCCGGCCAGCCGAACGTGGGGAAATCGTCGCTGCTCAACGCGCTGGCCGGCGCGGAGCTGGCCATCGTGACGCCCATCGCCGGCACCACGCGCGACAAGGTGCAGCAGACGATCCAGATCGAGGGCATCCCGCTGAACATCGTGGACACAGCCGGACTGCGCGACACCGAGGACGAGGTCGAGCGCATCGGCATCGAGCGCACCTGGGCCGCCATCGCCCGCGCGGACGTCGTGCTGCATCTGCTGGACGCGGCGGACTACCGCGCGAACGGCCTCTCTGCGGAAGACGCCGCCATCGACGCGCGTATCGCCGAACACGTGCCGGCCGGTGTGCCGACGCTGCGAGTCATCAACAAAATCGACCTGTCCGGCGTGGCCGTACCCGGTCGCGTGGATGCGCAGCCGCCGGAAGTGTGGCTATCGGCGCGCAACGGTGTCGGCATCGAATTGCTGCGCGCCGCGCTGCTGGAGATTGCCGGCTGGCAGGGCGGCGGCGAGGGCCTGTACCTGGCGCGCGAACGCCATCTGGCGGCGCTGCGTACGGCCAAGGAACATCTGGCCACCGCGGCCGAGCATGCCGATCAGCAGGCGCAATCGCTGGATTTGTTTGCCGAAGAACTGCGCCTGGCGCAGGAGGCGCTGAACAGCATCACGGGGGCGTTCTCCAGTGATGATTTGCTGGGTGTGATCTTTAGCCGGTTCTGCATCGGCAAGTGAGCGCTATGCCTACCTACCCCGTCTCCATCAAGGGCGTCCTGCGCGCGCCAGGCGGTGAGATCGTGCTGCTGCTGAACGAACGCGAAGAGTGGGAGTTGCCGGGTGGCCGCATTGAACACGGCGAATCATCCGCCGAATGCTTGCAACGCGAGATTGCCGAAGAGTTGGGCCTGCGCGTGCAGGTTGGGCCGCTGCTCGACACGTACCTGTTCGAAGTCGTGCCCGGCAAGCATGTGTTCATCGCCACCTACGTGTGCTCGCTGATCGGCGCGTTTGAACCGACGCTCAGCCACGAACACAAACGCCTTGGGCTCTTTGCTGCGGATGCCTTGCCGCGCAATCTGCCCGAGGGATATCGAACGTCGATCGAGACGGCACTCAGGGCATCGGCCTAGTGGGACGTGCATATGCTCGCCGCTGCCGGGCCGTTCAATCGCGCCCCCAGCGCCAGCGCGGCGGCTCGCCCTTCCACCAGCACACCAGCACGAGCAGCGCGCTCACGGCGAACATGTACAGCACAAAGCCCGTCGGCGTACGGTCGGGCGGCAGCCCCACGATGCCCGCAGCGACCAGCCCGGCGTAGACGGCAAACGCGACCCAGCCTTGCCAGCGAGCGGGCCAACCCCATCCCCAGCCATAGCGCTTGGCAGGGAACCAGTAGTCTTCGGATTTCGTAGGCATGCTTGCGCCCCCACGCGTACACAGGATAGGTACGACTGTACACGTGCGCAGGTTCCAGGCAACAAACGCCAACAGCCAGCCGGTCGATCACCGCTGGCAGAGGTCGTTTGCAACAGAGAGAGCACGCCAAGGCGCGCCGAAGCTGCGGAGAACGGCACACAGGCCATCAACCGCGTCTTGCTGGCTGCTGTATCGGGGAGTGGAGCGTTGGCTGGATCCGGAAGGGGCTCCCGGGGCGCACAAGGCGCGACACAGGCCAAGCTCGGCGGACCGGAGGTCGGATGACTTCACGCCGCCAGCGGCAGCACCCGATTGGTGCTACCGAAACAACCGCGCGATCTTAGTAGAGCTTCTTCGGCAGCATTTGCGAGCGCAGGCGCTTACGCGTACGCGACACGGCAGCAGCCTTCTTGCGCTTGCGTTCGGTCGTCGGCTTTTCGTAGGCGGTGCGGGCGCGCAGTTCCTTGATCAGGCCGGTGCGCTCGATTTCACGGCGGAAGCGGCGCAGCGCGACTTCGACCGGCTCGTTTTCTTTCAGGCGGATGGTGGTCATCGGGTCCCTTGCTCAGTATTCGGGTGGACGGCGAAACAGCGGATTATATACCGCCCAGAGGGCGTGCAGTGTAGTTGAATCTGTTTACCGACGCAAGCCACTCCCTGATGTGAAGAGAAGCCCATTTTCTGCTGCATTTTTATGCAGCGGCGTGGTCTGGATACTACGTCAGCGCGCGTCATCTCGCATGGAGGAACGCCGCTTGCTGGGCGCGGGCATACCCCCGGACATCCATCGTGGAACGCGCCCCCGACCTCGCGCCGGCACCTGCCGCCTGCACACCCCTTTTCGCTGAAACGCTGCCGGCGCCCCTGCGCTATGTCGACGACACGCGGCCCGGCTACACGCGGCGGCGCGAGCGCGGCCGCTTCGTCTACTTTGATACGCGCGGCGAGCGCATCCGCGACCCCGCCGTCATCGCGCGCATCAACAAGCTGGCGATCCCGCCGGCCTATACCGACGTGTGGATCTGCCCTCACGCGAACGGCCATCTGCAGGCGACCGGTCGCGACGCCCGGGGCCGCAAGCAGTACCGCTATCACCCCGACTGGCGAGCCTTTCGCGATGCGGACAAGTACGGCCGGCTGCTGGCGTTCGGGGCGGCGTTGCCGCGGGTGCGCCAGGTGGTGACCGCGCAACTGGCGGCACCGGGCCTGTCGCGCGAGAAGATGCTCGCCACCGTGGTCTACCTGCTGGACGTGACGCTGGTGCGCGTGGGCAATGCGGCCTACGCGCGCGAGAACCGGTCGTACGGGCTCACCACGCTGCGCAACCGGCACGTCGAGGTGCGTGGCAACACGGTGCGGTTTCACTTTCGCGGCAAGAGCGGCGTCGAGCACGACGTATCGGTGTCGGACCCCCGCCTGGCGCGCATCATCCGGCGCTGCGTCGATCTGCCGGGCCAGGAACTCTTCCAGTACATCGACGAGGCGGGCGAGCGCCGCGCAGTCGATTCCGCCGATGTGAATACGTACCTGCAAACCCTCACGGGCGCGGATTTCACGGCGAAGGACTACCGCACCTGGGCCGGCAGTGCGCTGGCGCTGGAGCTGCTGCGTGGGCGGGCACCGGCCAGCCCCGCCGATGCGCGACGGCAGGTCGTGGAGGCGATTGCCGCCGTGGCGCAGCGCCTGGGCAACACGCCGGCGGTCTGTCGCAAGTGTTATGTGCATCCCGCCATCGTCGATGCGTTTGCGGCGGGTGAACTCGCCACGCTGGCACCGGCACGCGCGCGCAAGGGCCTGCGCCGCGAGGAAGTCACGCTGATGCGCTTTCTCGAGACTGCCGCCGACCGCGACGCGGCGGACAAGAAAAAGCCCGCCTGAACGGCGGGCTCGGGGGCCTGGCAGAACGCGCGCTTACTTGCTCTGCGGCGTCATGTCGGGCGTGGCCGGCGACACACCTGGCGCAGCCGTCGGCTGGGCCTGCCGGGCCGCTGTCACCGTGCTGTGCTCGTGCAGGCCGCCGCCCAGCGCCGTGTACAGATCGATGGCGTTGGTCAGGCGAGCCAGGCGCGTCTGCACCAGGGTCTGGTCGGCGCTGAACAGGTCGCGCTGCGCATCAAGCACGTCGAGGAAGCTCGACACGCCGTTGCGGTAGCGCTGGTCCGACAGCGTCAGGCGCTCGGCGGTGGCATCGCGGAAGCGCTTCTGCGCGGCCACCTGCTCTTCGAGCGTGCCGCGCGCCACCAAGGCGTCAGACACTTCACGGAAGGCCGTCTGGATCGTCTTCTCGTAGTTCGCCACCGCAATCTTCTGGTTGGCCTTCGTGAGGTCCAGGTTGAAGACGTTGGTGCCCCAGTTGAAGATCGGCAGCGTCAGGTTCGGGACGAACGACCACAGGCCCGTGCCGCTCTTGAACAGGTCGTGCAGCGCCGTGCTGGCCGTGCCGATGTTCGAGGTCAGCCCGATGCTCGGGAAGAACGCCGCGCGCGCCACGCCGATGTTGGCGTTGGCCGCGATCAGCTGCTGCTCGGCCTGGCGGATGTCGGGGCGCTGCTCGAGCAGCTCCGACGGCAGACCGGGCGGAATATCCGCCACGATCTTCTCCGAGGACACCGTGGTCGGGGCCGGCAGGTCGGCCGGCAGCGGCGCACCGACCAGCAGCACCAGGGCGTTGGTCGCCTGGGCGTACTGGCGCGTGAGTTGCGCCACCGACACGCGGGCCGATTCGACCAGTGTCTCGGTCTGGCGCAGGTCCAGTGCCGACGACGCGCCAACGTCAAAGCGCTGCTTGGCGAGCCTGTAGTAGTCTTCGCGGCCCTTCAGCGTCTGCTGGGCCAGCTCGAGCTGCTCCGCATAGGCGCGCTCGTTCAGGTACGCCTTGGCCACCTGCGAGATCAGGCTGATCTGCGCGGCGCGGCGGCCTTCGTCGGTCGCCAGGTAGCTGGCGCGCGCTGACCGCGTGACGTCGCCCACGCTGAACAGGTTGACCTGGTAGTTGCTGATGCCCACGCCGAGCTGATACTGCTTGGTGTAGACGTCGCCACCGGTTTGCGAGATCGACGGCGGCGTATGGCTGCGCGTGTACACCGCGGACGCATTGACCGGCGGCAGCAGGTCGGCGATCTGCAGGCGGTACTGCGCACGCGCGGCCTCGACGTTGAGCATGGCGACGCGCAGGTCGCGGTTGTTCTCCAGCGCCAGGCCAATCAGCTTCTGCAGCCGTGCGTCGGGGAAGAACTCGCGCCAGCCCAGGTCGACCGCGCGCGGGGCGTTCTCGCCCGGCTTGGCGCTGTCCGCCGGCACGGCGTAGCCGGCCGGCGCCTGCGGGTACGTGCCGGTGACCGGGGCATCCGGGCGCTCGTAAGTCGGCGCCAGCGAGCAGCCGGACAGGATGCCGGCGGCCAGCAGGAGCGCCGGCAGCAGCGCGGGGGTTCGGAAAGTCATGTTGTTCTGCATGTTCAGATTTCCTCGTCCAGCGGACGGTGCGCGGCATCCAGGCGGCGTTGACGCTCGCTGCCCTTGAAGATGCGGCGGACCACCACGAAGAACACAGGCACCAGCACCACGGCCAGCACCGTCGCGGTGATCATCCCGCCCATCACGCCGGTACCGATGGCACGCTGGCTGGCGGAGCTCGCACCCGTGGCAATCGCCAGCGGCAGCACGCCCAGGATGAAGGCGAACGACGTCATGATGATCGGCCGGAACCGCAGGTGCACGGCTTCCAGCGTCGCCTCGATGAGGCCCTTGCCTTGCGCCTGCAGGTCCTTCGCAAACTCGATGATCAGAATCGCGTTCTTGGCGGACAGGCCCACCACCGCAATCAGGCCGACCTTGAAGTACACGTCGTCAGGCATGGCGCGCAGCGTCACGCCCAGCAGTGCACCGAGCACACCCAGCGGCACCACCAGAATCACCGCCGCCGGGATCGACCAGCTCTCGTACAGCGCCGCCAGCACCAGGAACACCGCCAGCAGCGACAGCGCATACAGCGCCGGCGCCTGCGAGCCGGATTCCTTTTCCTGCAGCGACTGCCCCGTCCACTCGTAGCCGATGCCCGCCGGCAGCTTGGCCGCCAGACGTTCCATCTCGGCCATGGCGTCACCCGAGCTGGCACCCGGCGCAGCGGCACCCGAGAGGCGAACCGCCGGATAGCCGTTGTAGCGCACGAGCTGCACCGGGCCGACGATCCAGTGGCCCTTCGCGAACGTCGACATCGGCACCATGTTGCCCTGCGAATTGCGCACGTACAGGTTCATGATGTCTTCGGGCTGCATGCGGTTGATCTTGTCCGCCTGCACGATCACACGCTGCTGACGACCGTAGTTCGGGAAGTCGTTGGCGTATGCCGAACCCAGCGCCGTCGACAGCACGGAGTTGATGTCGGTGAACGAGACGCCCAGCGCATTGGCCTTCTCGCGGTCGATATCGACCTGGTACTGCGGCGAATCTTCCAGGCCTTCCGGGCGCATGCCGGTGATGATCTTGCTCTGCGCCGCCATCCCCATCAGTTGATTGCGGGCGGCGATCAGCGCGTCGTGGCCCAGGCCCGCGCGGTCCTGCAGACGGAACGTGAAGCCCGTTGCGTTGCCCAGTTCCGGAATCGGCGGCGGGTTCAGCGGGAAGACGATCGCGTCGCGGATGCCGCCGAACAGCGCACCGAAGGCACGGCCGACTACGGCATCAGCGGTCTGATCCTTGCCCTTGCGCTCGCTCCAGTCCTTGAACGGGGTGAACACGATACCGGCGTTCGGGCCGTTGCCCGAGAAGCTGAAGCCCTGCACGGCCACGATGTTCTCGACCGCCTTTTCCTGCTTGTAGTAGTTCTCGACCTGCTTGATCACCTCCAGCGTGCGGTTGGCCGATGCCCCCGGCGGCAACTGGATGTTGGTCACGATGTAGCCCTGGTCTTCGGTCGGCAGGAACGAAGACGGCAGACGCAGGAACAGGAACACCACCGCAACGATCAGCGCCGCGTAGATGACCATGTAGCGGAAGGTCTTCTTCAGGATGCGTTCCACGAAGCTCTGGTAGCGGCTCGTGGTGGTGCTGAACATGCGGTTGAACCAGCCGAAGAAGCCTTTCTTTTCGTGGTGCGAACCCTTCTCGATCGGCTTGAGCAGCGTCGAGCACAGTGCCGGCGTGAGCGTCAGCGCCATGAGTGCCGAGAAGAAGATCGACGACACCATCGACAGCGAGAACTGTCGATAGATCGCGCCCACCGAGCCCGAGAAGAACGCCATCGGGATGAACACGGCCATCAGCACCAGCGTAATGCCGATGATGGCGCCCGTGATCTGGCCCATGGCCTTGCGGGTCGCTTCGCGGGGGGGCAGGCCTTCTTCGGCCATGATCCGCTCGACGTTTTCCACCACCACGATGGCATCGTCAACGAGAATACCGATCGCCAGCACGAGGCCGAACATCGTCAGCACGTTGATCGAGAAGCCCATCGCGTTCATGACGGCAAACGCGCCGAGCAGCGAGATCGGCACCACGATCGACGGCACCAGCGTGTAGCGGATGTTCTGCAGGAACAGCAGCATCACCAGGAACACCAGCACCATGGCCTCGAACAGCGTCTTGACCACTTCCTCGATCGAGATCTGCACGAACTTCGAAGTGTCGTACGGCACCTTGTACTCCACGCCCGGCGGGAAGTACTTCGACAGCTCTTCGAGCTTGGCTTTCACCGCCTTAGCGGTGCCCAGCGCATTGCCGGTCGGCGAAAGCTGCACGCCAATGGCCGAGATCGGTTGGCCGTTGATCCGCGCAGACGTCGAATAGGTCTGGCCGCCGAGTTCCAGGCGCGCCACGTCCTTCACGCGCACGAGTGAGCCGTCCGGCTTGGCCACCAGCACGATGTTGCCGAACTGCTCGGTGGTCGTGAGCTGGCCTTCCACCACGACCGTCGCCGCGAGCGGCTGGTCGGCCACGGACGGCAGATCGCCGATCGTACCGGCCGAGACCAGCGCGTTCTGCGCACGGATGGCGTTGTAGACGTCCGTCGGGGTCAGCTTGTAGCCGACCAGCTTGGCCGGATCGATCCAGACGCGCATCGCGCGCTCCGTACCGAACAGCACCGCCTGACCCACGCCCGGCACGCGCTTGATTTCGTTCAGCACGTTGCGCGAGATGTAGTCGCCCAGTGCCACCGGATCCATCTTGCCGTCGGTGGATGCCAGCGTGGCGAACAGCAGGAAGTTCGAGCGGGCCTTGTCGACCTGCACACCCTGCTGGGTCACCTGCGAAGGCAAACGCGCTTCCACGCGCTTCAGGCGGTTCTGCACGTCCACCTGCGCCAGTGCCGGATCGGTACCGGCCTTGAACGTCACGGTGATCTGCGCCTGGCCGTTACCGCCCTGGCTGACCGACTCCATATAGAGCAGGCCGTCCGCACCGTTCATTTCCTGCTCGATGATGCTGGTGACGGATTCGTCCAGCGTCTTCGCATTGGCGCCCGGATACGTTGCCGTGATGATGACGGACGGCGGCGCAATGGTCGGGTACTGCGAGATCGGCAGCTGGGTGATCGAAATCGCCCCGGCAAGGATGATGAACAGCGCGAGCACCCAGGCAAAGACCGGGCGATCGATGAAAAACTTTGCCATGCGATGGCTCCTTAGTTACTGCTTGGCTGCCGGTGCGCTGGCAGCGGGTGCGCTGGCTGCGGCGCCGCTGGCCGGGGCCGTGCCGCCGCCCTGGCCTTGCTGAGGCTTGCCCGGGCCCTGTTGGCCCGGTGCTGCGCCCGGCTGCCACGGCACGGCCTTGACCGGTGCGCCGGGACGGACCTTCTGCAGACCGTCGACGATGACCTTGTCGCCGGCCTTCAGACCGCTCGAGACGATCCACTCGGTGCCGATCGAACGGTCCGCCTTGACCTGGCGTACGGCGACCTGCCCCTTCTCATCGACGACCATGACGGAGGCGCCGTCCGGGCTGCGCGTGACAGCCTGCTGCGGCACCGTGATGGCCTGCTCGTCGACGGCCTGCTCGATGCGGGCGCGGACGTACATGCCGGGCAACAGCGTGCGCTCGGGGTTGGGAACGATCGCGCGCAGCGTGATCGTGCCCGTAGCCGGGTCCACCGTGAGGTCGGAGAAGTACAGCTTGCCCGGCTGCGCATAGGCGCGGCCGTCTTCGGTCACGAGGGTGACCTTGGCCGCATCACCGCCCGCCTTGGCCAGCTTGCCGGCCTTGAGGGCTTCCTGCAGGCGCATCACCTCGGTGCTCGATTGCGTGAAGGTCAGATAGATGGGGTCGATCTGCTGCACGGTCGCCAGCAGCGTGGCCTCGCCCTGGCCGACCAGCGCACCTTCGGTGACCTGCGCCAGGCCGGCGCGCCCGGAGATCGGCGACGTCACGCTGGCATAGCCGAGGTTCAGCTTGGCGGTTTCCACGGCGGCACGCGCGGCCGCCACGTCGGCGGTGGCCTGCTTGGCCGCGGCGACGGCGTCGTCGTAATCCTGCTTGCTGATGGCGTTGGTGGCGACCAGCGGCTTGTAGCGCTCGGCCTTGATCTGCGCCTGCGATTGCGTGGCCTCCGAGCGTGCCAGTTGCGCCTTGGCGCTGTCGAGCGACGCACGATACGGCGCCGGATCGATCTGGAACAGCTGCTGGCCGGCCTTCACGTCGCTGCCTTCGGCATACATGCGCTTGAGCACGATGCCAGCGACCCGCGCACGCACCTGCGCCACGCGCGTGGCTTCCAGGCGGCCCGGCAATTCGCTGGTCAGGCCAACGGCATGCGGCTGCACGGTCACAACGCCGACTTCGGTCGGAGGCATGCCGGCGCCGCCCGGCCCTTGTGCCTGCTTGTTGCCGCAGGCTGCAAGCGCCACCACCACGAATGCGGCGGCGGCGAGTTGGTGATAACGGCGGGTGTTCGTCATAGATGACCCCATGTGGCGATAAGCGGAATGCCGGCGGATCGCATACCGGACAGCGCGCAAACGAGTGCGACGCCGGCAAACCGTCAGCGAAACAAAAAAACAGAAAACGAAAACGTCCGATGCTAGCCGTATCTGGCTGCATGCGATATGGCCTGTGCGACGAACTCGCAACAACCGGGGCCAGAATGCGAGAAGCGGGAGCGATCGGCAGTCGGTCTCCGCGCCCGGCGCCGGCGAACAGAGCCAGCGCCGGACCGCGAGCCACACCACGAAGTGGCGCAAACGACCATGGGCAAGCGACGGAGTGCGCGCTATTATAGATACGTTCGCGTATGTATGTAAGTCGGCCTGCGATCAGTACGGACTCCGTTGACACGTTTCCGGAGTGCGTAGCAAGCAGGGCGGCGTGCCGAACGTGCGGCGCATGCCGCGCTGCGACAAGCATTGTCGGCGAGCGGAGCGTCTGCCGCGTTGTGCAAAGCGCAATGCTGCGTTGCCCGGATTTGTGCGACGCACAAAAGCCAATCGAAAGAACGACGGCACGCTGGGCCGGCGTTCCTCTGGAACATCATGGTCAGACGAACCAAGGAAGAAGCCCTGGAAACACGCAACCGCATCCTCGACGCGGCGGAAGACGTGTTCTACGCGCGCGGTGTGGCGCGCACATCGTTATCGGATATCGCGCAGGCGGCGGGGGTGACGCGCGGCGCCATCTATTGGCACTTCCGCAACAAGACCGACGTGTTCTCCGCCATGTGCGAGCGCGTGAAGCTTCCGATGGAAACGATGTGCTCGCCGCCCGGTGTGGAAGCCGACGACCCGCTCGGTGAGTTGCGCAACGTCGGCAATTTCCTGCTGCGCCAACTCGTCGAAGACGCGCATTGGCGCAAGGTGTTCGAGATCATGTTCAACAAGTGCGAGTTCGTCGAAGACACGAGCCCGATCCTCAAGCGTCAGCAGGAATCCTATGAAGAAGGCATGGCGCGCCTGAGCAGCATCATCGAGCAGGCCACGCGGCGCGGCCAGTTGCCGGCCGACCTCGACATCCCGCTGGCCGTCGCGCATTTCCATGCGGCATTCAACGGCATCATGGGCGACTATCTCTTCTATCCCGATGCGTCCAGCCTCGCCAGCAAGCGCGAGCGCCTGCTCGATGCGTGCATCGACACCCTGAAAT
>NZ_LWRX01000019.1:0-52593 GCF_001683835.1 Ralstonia sp. RL
CCTGCGGCGCCATGTTCCGGCCCCTTCTGCCGGCCGCCGCAGCTGTCCCAACATCAGCCGAAGAGGACCCGCCAACATGAACTGGACCGCGATCCGACCGATCCGCGTGGTCGTGCTAGACGACCATGCCGTCGTCCGTCACGGCACGGTTGCGCGTCTGACGCAGGAAGCGGACATCGAGATCACCGGCGTGTTCGAATCGGGCCGCGATCTGGTGCAGGCGCTCAAGCGCGGCGCCGCCGAGGCCGACGTCCTGCTGATGGACTACGCGCTCGGGCCGACCGAGATCGACGGCCTGAACCTGATCCGCCTGATCCGCGTGCGGTATCCGGATGTGAAGATCCTCGTCGCCTCGGCGCATCACAACAAGGCGACCGTCGGCATGGCGATGCATGCGGGCGCGCGCGGGTTTGTCGGCAAGGAAGAGGAACTGTCGGAACTGGTGGCGGCCATCCGCACCGTGGCGACGGGCGGCAAGCGGCTGAACGCCGCGCTGGCCGCCGAGATGGAAGGCGACGCGCTGGCCGACGCGCCCGCGGCGTCCGTCAAGACAGGCGACAAGCTGTCGCCGCTGGTCGACCGTCCTGAGCTGAGTCCGCGCGAGAGCGAAGTGCTGCGCTGTTGCCTCGCCGGCATGTCGGTGACGGACATTGCCGAGAAGTTCGCGCGCAGCATCAAGACGATCAGCTCGCAGAAGCAGTCGGCCTACCGCAAGCTGGGCATCCAGAACGACACCGAGCTCTTCAAGATCAAGCACGAGGTCCAAGGCCAGTGAGCGCACCGCCCGTGCGGGCCTGCGCAGCCTGGCGCAGGCGCTGACCGGCGCCGGCATCGCTGTCGCGCGCCGCGCGGTGCACGCGGACGTCCCGACCGGCCGACCGGCCCCGCGGCGTCCCGCTCAAGCGTTGTGGAGCACCCGCAGCAGCAGGTTCTCCAGCTGCTTCACCTCGGCCTGCGAGAAGCCCCGCAGCAGGTGATTGAGCACGTCGATGATCAAGGGCTGGATTTCGGGGTACAGCGCGCGGCCCTGCTCGGTGAGCGAGACCACGACCGAACGCCGATCGGCGTCGCTCGGGGCGCGCTTGACGATGTTTTTCTTCTCGAGCCGGTCGATGAGCCGGGTCATCGCGCCTGGATCGTAGTGCAGCAGCCGTGACAGCTCGGCCGGGGTGCTGGCCAGGTCTTCGGCCAGGTAGACGACCACGGTCCACTGCGCCGCCGTCAGGTCCAGCGATGCGAGGGCACTGTCGATATGCGTGACCAGCGCATGCCGGACCCGATGCACGAGTCGGCCCACGTTGTTTTCCCGGTCCATGCTGTCAAGCTGGTAGGCGCCACCGGTGGCGCCACCTGCGGCAGCCTCAGGTGTCTGTACGTCGATGTTCATGGTGGTGCTCCCCGTTCTGCCGGTGATCCGGCTTGTAAGGCTTGCCGTCCGTGCCCTGCCTGTCTGCGCGTTCGCGCGGGCGTGCTTCATTGCACACTAATCGTCGCTTGCCCAGGCCGTCAAGCCGGGATCGACACCAACGCTCATCATCAAATCTGGTTGGATACCGCTGCAAAACGATTGCGGCTGCCCGGGGGTGGGGTGGTTCGTATCATGCTTGAAACGTCGCGGCTGCGCGTGGGTTGTCCGAAGTGGCGCGGCGTGCCTGTCCTCGTCCATCTTCCTGTTTTCAACGCCATGAACCTCCACCTTCAGAACAAGCTCGCTCTCGTATCCGGGTCCACCAAGGGCATCGGTCATGCCATCGCTGTAGCACTCGCGTCAGAGGGCGCCCGCGTGATCGTCAACGGGCGCACCGAGGCCTCCGTCGCCGATGCCATTGCACGCCTGCAGGCCGAGGTGCCCGGCGCGCAGGTCGAGGCGTTTGCCGGCGATCTGTCCAACCCGCTGCAGGCCGACGCGCTGGTGGGGCGCTTTCCGAAGGTCGACATCCTCGTCAACAACCTCGGCATCTTCGATCCGAAGCCGTTCGAAGAGATCGACGACGCCGAATGGCTGCGCTTCTTCAATGTCAACGTGATGAGCGGCGTGCGGCTGTCGCGCGCATACCTGCCCGCCATGCGTGCGCAGGATTGGGGCCGCATCGTCTTCATCAGCAGCGAAAGCGGCGTGCAGATTCCGGCCGAGATGGTCCATTACGGCGTGACCAAGACCGCGCTGCTGGGCCTCTCACGCGGACTGGCCGAGCTGTGCGCCGGCACCAACGTCACGGTGAATGCCGTGCTGCCGGGGCCCACGCGTTCCGAAGGCGTGGACGAATTCGTCGGCAAGCTCTCGGGCGGGCAGAGCTTCGAGGCGTTCGAGAAGACGTTCTTCGAGACCGCGCGGCCGACCTCGCTCATCAAGCGCTTTGCGACGACGCAGGAAGTCGCCAACCTCGTGGCCTATGTGGCAAGCCCGTTGTCCTCGGCGACCACGGGCGCTGCGCTGCGCGTCGATGGCGGCGTGGTCAAGTCGGCGTTCTAGGCACCGCGTCGGGCTGCATGCCGGGCCGCAAATGTTGCAATCGGCCGCGCGACCGCCACAATGCATCTTCGAGCAGCTTTTGAGGGTCCGGATGGAGCGCAGACACGCGGTGAAGGGTGATTGGCAGGGTTGGGAGGGTTGGCAACGGCGTTGCGTGGCGTGGCTCGCAACAGCCGCGTTGGGCATGTTGGGGGCGAGCGCATGGGCGCAGCCGGTGGCTTCAACTTCCGAACCCGCCCCGCATATCGCGGTGTACTACGGCCGCGATGTGCCCGTGCCGGAATTGCAGGCGTTCGACTGGGTGGTGTTGGACCCGGCCAGCGCGGGTGACTTCAACCCCAAGCAGCCGTCGCCCACGCAATGGCTTGCGCGGGTCGACCTCCTGCCGCTGGCCGACGCAATGCGCGCCGCCGGCGCCCCGGACAGCGTTGTCGACACCGTCTTTGCGCCGCTGCTCGCGCAGGGCTACCACGGCTTCCTGCTGGATGGGCTCGACCGCCTCCAACGCTCCGCACCCGACGCCGGGCAAGCCGTGGCGGCGCTCGCGCAAGCGCTGCACCGGCGTGCATCGCACGCGAGGCTGCTGGCCGGGGGCACTGCGTGGCTGGATCAGATTGCGCCACAACTGGCGGGCGTGGTGACGCCAGGCCTGGTGCGCGAGCGTGCCGATGGCAGCGACGCGCTGCGCGATGTGGCGCCCGATGCGCGCGCCGCCCGCATTGCAACGCTGCGCAGCATCGCCGAGCAGTACCACCTGCCTGCGCTCGCGCTCGACTACTGCCCGAGCTATTCGCGCACCTGCCTGCGCGAGACCGCCAACGTTGCCCGCGCGGCCGGCGTGTCGAGCTATGCCACCACGCCGGGAGCAGACGCGGTCGGCATCGGCCGGCTCGAAGTGATGCCGCGTCGCGTGCTACTGGTCGAGCCGCAAGCGCCGGACACGAGCGCCAACACGCAGCCTTCGGTGCTGTATCTGGCCATGCCGCTGAACTATCTCGGCTACCGCGTCGAAGTGGCGGACGCCAACAAGCCCCTGCCGACCCTGACGCCGGACCGCTACGCGGGCGTCGTCACGTGGTTCGATACCAATGCCCCGCGCCCCGGCGCCTGGGCCGCCTGGCTCAAGCGGACCATCGGCGCCGGCATCCGGGTGGCGATGTTCAACCGCTTCGGCATGACGCTGGATGCCGCCATGGCCCAGACGCTCGGCCTGAAGACGGTGCCCGGTGCGCCGGCCGAAGCGATCTCGGTGGTGTCCCGCGACCCGATGGTCGGTTTCGAGCTGCAGCCGCACCCCGACCGGCGCCTGGCCGTGGGCGTGCAGGTCGACCCGGAGGTGCCGGGCATGCAATCGCTGCTGCGCCTGTCGGCCGGCAGCTATGTCTACGATGGGGCGGCCATCACGCCATGGGGCGGTTATGTGCTGCAGCCGTTCGGCGTCTTCCGCATGCCCGACGTGGATCAGGCGCGATGGGTGATCCAGCCGCTCGATTTCCTGCGGCGTGCGCTCGCGCTGCCCGCCATGCCCGTGCCCGACACCACCACCGAGAACGGCCGCCGCCTGATGACCGTGCATATCGACGGCGACGGGTTTGCCTCGCGCACCGAGTTTCCGCCGGGCGAGTTTTCGGGCCAGGCGCTGCTGCGCGAGATCCTGGCGCGCTACAAGGTGCCGACCACCGTGTCGGTCATCGAAGGGGAGGTGGCGGCCGACGGCATCTATCCGAAGCTCACGCCGCAGCTCGAGCCCATCGCACGCAGCCTCTTTGCGCAGCCGTATGTCGAGCTGGCCAGCCACACGTTCTCGCATCCGTTCAACTGGCTGCGCGTGGCGAATCCGCTCGAGCCGGGCGCCACCGCCACGGCCTCGGGCGCGGATGTCTTCACGCTCAACATCCCAAACTACCGGTTCGACCTGGACCGCGAGATTGCCGGCTCCATCAGCTACATCAACCGCCGTCTGGCGCCGGCGGACAAACGCGTCAAGGTGCTGCTCTGGAGCGGAAACGGGCAGGTGCCGCCCATCGCCGTGCAAAAGGCCAACGAGGCCGGCGTGCTGAACATGAACGGCGGCGACACCTACATCACGCGCTCCAACCCGAGCTGGACGGCGGTGGCGCCACTGGGTGTGGACAAGGGCAACGGCCTGTTCCAGGTGTTCGCGCCGCAGCAGAACGAGAACGTCTACACCAACCTCTGGCACGGCCCGTACTACGGCTTTGCGCGCGCCATCGAGACGTACGAGCTGACCGACAGGCCCTACCGATTCAAGCCGATCGGCATTTACTACCACATGTATTCAGGCACCAAGCTCGCCTCGCTGAATGCATTGCGCCAGGTGTACGACTGGGCGCTCGGGCAGCCGGTCATGCCGGTCTACGCGTCGGACTACATCCGCAAGGTGCTGGATTTCCGCGCGTTTTCCATCGCGCGGGACGGCGACGCCTGGGTCGTGCGCGGAGTGGGCGACCTGCGTACCGTGCGCTGGACCGGTACCGGCACGCCGCGTCTGTCCGACGCACGCGACGTGGCAGGCTATCGGCCTGGCCCGGGCGGCACGTATATCCACCTGGCCAGCGGTTCGGCGCGGTTCACGATCAGCGGCGCACCGGAGGCGCTGCCCTACGTGCGCGAGGCCAACGGCCGCCTGTCCAACTGGCAACGCGCGGCCGATGGCCGCTCGGTGGCGGTCGACGTGGCCGGTTATACGCGCCCGTTCATCCGCTTTGCCAACGCCGGGGGCTGCCGCGCGAGCGTGGACGGGCGGGACGCCGGCAGCGCGCCCGGCCCCGACTGGCGGATCGATCTCGGCCCGGGCCATGCCGCCGCGCCGAAACCCCAGCACGTGGAGCTGCACTGCGGCGGTTGACGGTGCGCAGCCGTCGCCGATGACCGCCCTCGGGTAGCAAAGCTCAACAAAGCCCAAAGAAAACGTTTGCGCTCAAGCTTTTCCTCGTTGATCCGTTGTTAACCCGACTGACGATCCCGAGGAAAAACAACATGCGAGCGTCTGCGCCCCTGTCTGCGTCTTCACAACCCGCCGCGAGCCTCGGCACCCGGCTGGCCCTCATCGGCCTGGCCGCGCTGGTGCTGGTCTTCGGCTTGTTCGCGTTTGCGATTTCGCAATCGAGCCTGCGTACGCTGGAGGCCAATGCGCAGTCGGCCATGCACGACCAGGAAGCCGCCATGCGCGACATGATCGGCCTGTTCGACGGCACCATGCGCACGGAAGCCGACCGCTTCCTGACGGCGTTCGCCGATGCCGCGCCCGGCCCGTACAGCGTCGATCCTGCCCAGACCGTGGAGATCGCCGGCAAGCCCACGCCCACGTTCAGGAGCGGCGACACGGTGCTGAACCTGAACTTCTCGGTGCCGGACAAGTTCTTCGCACGCACGGGGGGCACGATCGCCACCGTCTTTGCGCGCACGGGCGACGATTTCGTCCGCGTGACCACCTCGCTGAAAAAGGAAAACGGGGAGCGCGCCATCGGTACACTGCTCGACCGGGCACACCCGAGCTACAAGGCG
The DNA here is from genome assembly GCF_001683835.1 of Ralstonia sp. RL. Lineage (NCBI taxonomy): Bacteria > Pseudomonadati > Pseudomonadota > Betaproteobacteria > Burkholderiales > Burkholderiaceae > Ralstonia > Ralstonia sp. RL. The sequence goes on from NZ_LWRX01000019.1 coordinate 6,002, forward strand.
CTGATGGCCGGCGAGCCGTTCCGCGGCCTGGCGTGGCTGTTTGGCGTGCCCTACATGAGCAAGTACGAGCCGGTGCGCGACGCCTCGGGCAAGGTCATCGGCGCGCTGTACGTGGGTGTGGACGTGCGCTCGGAACTGGCGCTGCTCAAGGACAAGATCCGCGCGCACGGGATCGGCAAGACGGGCGGCTACTTCGTCATCGACGGCAAGCCCGGCGCCGACCAGGGCAAGGTGCTCATCGACCGCAACCAGGCCCGCGAAGGCAAGAACCTGATCGACGTGAAGGACGCCGCCGGCCTGGCCTGGGTGCGCGAGATGATCGAGCGCAAGGAAGGCACGCTGCGCCATACGCTGCCCGATACCGAAGGCGGGCCCGCGCGCGAGCGCTTCACCGTCTTCACGCAGTATCCGGACTGGAAGCTGGTGATCGCCGGCACGGCGTATGTGGACGAGCTTGAAGCCGACCTCATCTCGGCGCGCAACCGGTTCCTGCTGCTCGGGCTGGCGCTGGGCGCGCTCCTCGCTGGCGGCCTCTACTGGATGTTGCGCCGCGCGGTAAGCGCGCCGCTGGCCGAAGTGGTGAACGTGGCCCAGCGCGTGGCCGCCGGCGACCTCACACACCGCCTGCCCACCGCGCGCCGCGACGAAATCGGCCAATTGATGCGCGCCATCAACGGCGTGGGCGATGGCCTGACGGGCATCGTCGACAAGGTGCGCGCGAGCGCCTCCACCATCGCCTCGAGCACCGGCCAGATCGCCGCCGGCAATGCGGATCTCTCCGCCCGCACCGAAGCCCAGGCCGGCAACCTCGAGCGCACGGCCTCCAGCATCGAAGAACTGGCCGCCACCGTACGCCAGAACGCCGACAGCGCCCAGCATGCCCACGACATGGTGCAAGCCGCCAGCGAAGCGGCGCGCATGGGCGGGCAGACGGTGGAGCGGCTGGTCGGCACCATGTCGGGCATTCACGCCACAGCGCAGAAGATTGCCGACATCACCGGCATCATCGACGGCATTGCCTTCCAGACCAACATCCTGGCGCTCAACGCCGCGGTCGAAGCGGCCCGCGCAGGCGAGCAGGGCCGCGGCTTCGCGGTGGTGGCTGGCGAAGTGCGCAGCCTCGCGCAGCGCAGCGCGGCCGCCGCCAAGGAGATCAAGGCGCTCATCAACCGCTCGGTCGAGGAAGTGCAATCGGGTAACGAGGCTGCCCGCGGCGCCGGCGAAGCGATGCAGGACATCGTCACGCGCGTCGAGCGCATTACCGGCCTGATGGGCGAGATCAGCCATGCCTCGCGCGAGCAGTCTCAGGGCATTGAAGAGGTCAACCGCGCCGTGACGTCGATGGACGAGGTGACGCAGCAGAACGCAGCGCTGGTGGAGGAGGCCGCCGCCGCCGCGGAAAGCCTGCGCCAGCAGGCGCAGGAGCTGCGCGGCGCGGTGGACGTGTTCCGCCTTGCCTGAAGCATAGGGTGGCGGCGTCTGTCACGTTGCGTTGCAATTAGCGAGAATCAGGCGCCCGATCGATGCAAACCTGTACGTGGCGGAACTGCAGCGCGGCAGGGGCGCTCGCAGCACGATATCCGCCGCTGTTTTTTGCAACAGAACGTGGCGGAAAGACGAACCCGCAAGCGCGCCACCGTTCATGTCCACCGCAGATTCCTCTTTCCATTCCGTCGTTGCCATCGACGATCACCCCATCGTCCTGGAATCCATTCACGCTCTGCTGGCCGGCTCGCCGCACCTGCGTCTCGTAGCCACTGCGGCGGATGGCGCCGAGGGTCTGCAGCTGATCCGGTCGGCGCGCCCCAAGCTCGCCATCGTCGACATCAACCTGCCGAGCCTCGACGGGCTTGAGCTCGTGCGGCGCGTGCGCGCCCAGCGGCACGACATCGGCCTGGTCGTCACGTCCGCTGACACGACGGGCCACGAGGCGCGGCTCGCGTTCCTCGCCGGGGCCAACGCCTATGTGCCGAAATCCGAAGCGACCTCCGTGCTGACCGCAGCGCTGCAGCTGGCCGCGCGCGGGTACCTGTCGTTCCCCCGTTCGGCCATCGGCGCGTCCGAAGGCTCGGGCCTCGATACGCTCACCAAACGCGAAATGCGCGTGAACCAGCTCCTAGCCGAGGGGTATCGGAACACGGAAATCGCCAGGCGCCTGGGCATCTCCCCGAAGACGGTGTCCACCTTCAAGCACCGGATTTCCCGCAAGATTGGACTGCCTGAGTGAGTGCTCCCAACGCTCAGCGCAGGCAAAAAAAAGAGGCCGCGGGTCGGCGGCCTCTTAAGGTCGATATGAAGCTGTGAAACTGTCATTCAAGCTTCGGCCGGAATCATAATCGAGAATTGCCGGCCCATTAGACTTTATTTTTCATCGTTTTTTTGATTACATTGCGCATATTCTGGATTACAGATCGTAAGGCATTGGATTTCACGCGTACAAGCGTGCCTTACGGTTTGGCTTCATACAATGTAAGGTATTGATTTCAAAGAAAAAAGTTTGCGTATTCATTTCGGTTTCGTATTTACCACAGCGTGATCGCTTTCAGTATCGCCCCCATTCCTTCGGCATACATAATTGCCACCCATCGCAATTCCCCGCGATAGTGTTTTTCAAGGAAAACGATATGAAGATCAAGCTGTTTGCGGCCGCTGCTGCCGCTCTGGTTTGCGCCGGCGCGTTCGCTCAATCGAGCGTGACGATGTACGGTGTGGTTGATGCCGGCGTTGAGTGGGTGAACAAGGCGCCGGGTAATGGCGGTTCTCGCGGTGCCGTGCAGTCGGGCGGCTTGTCCGGTTCGCGCTGGGGCCTGCGCGGCGCTGAAGACCTGGGCGGCGGCCTGAAGGGCATCTTCAACCTGGAAAGCGGTTTCAACCTGGACGACGGCAAGATGGGCGAGGGCGATCGCCTGTTCGGTCGTAACGCCTACGTCGGGCTGGAAGGCCAGTGGGGCCGACTGACCCTGGGGCGCCAGCAGACCCTGCTGTATGACTTCGGCCTGCAGTACGACCCGATGGCCGTTTCGCGCTATTCGCTGGCTTCGCAGGATGTCGCCATGGCGGGCCGCGCAGACAACGCGGTGAAATACGTCGGTACGTTCGCTGGCGTGACCGCGTCGGCGCTGTACTCGACGCGCAACGACGGCCAGGAGATCGCCGGCGCCAGCAAGCTGGGCCGCGAGTGGAGCCTGGGGCTGAATTACGCGATCGGCCCGTTCTCCGTGGGCGCCGTGTATGACCAGATGCGCGGGAACACGGACGTGCCGGCCGCCTACGGCATCGTCTCCGACCTCAAGGTGCAACGCGCGACGATCGGCGGTACCTACGTGTACGGCCCGGCCAAGCTGTTTGCGGGTTATCGCTGGCTCAACACGACGCACCCGCTGGCGTCCGAATCGGTGCTGCGTTCGAACCTGTACTGGCTGGGCGCCGGCTATCAGGCCACTCCGGCCCTGACGCTGACGGGTACGGCCTACTACCAGAACTTCAAGACCACCGGTGCAGGCAACCCGTGGCTGTTTGTCCTGAGCGGCGACTATGCGCTGTCCAAGCGCACCGACGCTTACCTGAATCTCGCCTACGCCAAGAACAGCAGCAATGCAGCCTTGCCGCTGGGCGTGGCCGGCCTGGGCGACGTCTTCACCAGCACGGACGGCAGCAGCAACAACCAGATGGGCGCCATGGTTGGTATCCGCCACAAGTTCTGAGTGCGCTTGATCGGCTTGCAAAAAAAAACCCGGGCACTGCCCGGGTTTTTTCTTTGGCGTCCGAATTGCCGATCAGTGCAGCATGACGCGCCGCACCAGCGCGACCAGCGGCGGCCGGATCGAGCGCTCGAACCCCGGGCGCAGGCGCAGCGGCTTGAGCAGCATCTTGGCCGCCATGTCGATCGGCAGATGCGAGCGTACCAGCGCGCTCACACGCGAATTCAGGGCCCGCACATCGGCTTCGGGCACGTCTTCCTGGCCGCGTTCGATGCGCAGCACATTGCGCAGGGCGATCATCGAGTCTTCGTTCTTGATCTCACGCAGGCGCGAGGCGAGCGCCTTCAGTACGCGCGTGCGGCCGACGCCTTCGTATGCGTTGCATTCGTTGAAGAAGCGGAAGAAGTGCTTGTAATGCCGGACCTCGTCGGCGGAGATGCGGCTGGCCAGGTCGCGCAGCACGGGCTCGTCGGCATCGGCGGCGGCCTGGGCGATGGCGCGGTAGAACGTGGCGGTGCCGGTCTCGACCACGCAGCGCGCAACCATCTCCAGTGCCTGCGTGGGCTCGAAGTGGTCGACCGAGCAGGTGACCGAGTATTCCTCGAAGAAGCGCGCGTAGCCCCGCTCCCAGTCGAATTCGGGCCAGACCGTTTCGACGTAGCGGCGCAGCGCACGGCCGTGCTGGAGCTCTTCGCGCTCCCAATGGGAGATCAGCCAGTGCGCTGTTTCCGGGCGGTCGGCGTAGTACTGGGCGAGGTTGCCGGCGTAGAGATCGGAGCCGCTCTCGATGAACGAGGCACTGGCGACGAGGTAGAACAGCGTGCGGTTTTCCCGCACGCGTGCGACGTCGATGCTGTCGTAGGCGATCTCCTGGATCGTCCAGGGCAGCTGTCCACTCGCGGATTCGGTTTGTAGATGAACCTGTGACACGGCGCGTCCTCCGTTGGCGTGGCCGCAAAAAGCGGGCCGCCTCTAACGTGAGAATGAGACATCACGTACCAGGTTTCAAGACAGATTGGCTCGCGTAAAGGTTCCTGACAGCAATCTTCTGCGCGTCAAGTGGCGTCGAAGTTACGGCGATTGCGTCACGTCGCGACCGGGAAGCACCGTACGCGCGGGGCGACGCTGGGCCCGCCGCAGGCCATAGCTGAATGCCGCGAGTGCGACCAGCGCGGCTGCCACCATCGCCCACTCCACGGCGGCATAGCCTCCGGTGGCCTTCCACAGCAGCGCGCCGAGCCACGGCGCGCCGGCCTGTGCGAGCAGCACGGGCGTCATCATCAGCCCATTGAGCGTGGCGTACTGGTTGCGCGAGACCAGCTCCGGCATGGCGATCGCGCGGACCATGGTGTTGATGCCGTTGGCCGCGCCGTAGACGAGGGCGAAGCCGATCAGCAGCGGCCCGGTGGAGACGGCCAGCAGCACGAGGGCGAGGGCCATGGCGGCATACGTCCAGGGTGCGATGCGCACCGGCCGCGTGGAGTGCAGCCGCATCATGGCGAGGCGCCCGAGCACCTGCGCCGGGCCGATGAGGGCAGCGATCAGCAACTGGCGGCTGGTTGGCACGCCTTTTTCGGTCAGCAGCGGAATCAGGTGGGCCCCCAGTACGGTGGCGACCAGGCTCGTGGCCACGAACGCCAGGACCACCGCCCAGAACACCGGCATGTGCAGTGCCATGCGCCACGCCGATACATGGATCGGCGTGGTCGGATCCAGTGTCGTCGCGGCGTGGGCCGCCGGCCGCACGCGAAGCCGCGCGTGGATCGGCAGGCAGACCGCCACATGCGCCAGCGCAAACAGCTGCAGCGTGTGCCGCCAACCGATGGAGTTCACGCCCCACTGCGCAAGCGGGATGCAGATCGTGCTGGAGAACCCCGCAATCAGCGTGAGGCCGATGATCGGGCGCTGATACGCATCGCCGAACGCCTGCCGCAGCACGACGAAGGCGGGGTCGTACAGCGTCGTGGCCATCGCGACCCCCATGGGCAGCCAGAGCAGCAGGAAGGCGGCCTCGCTGCCCACGAGCGACCACGCCAGCAGGCTTGCCGCCGCCAGCACCGTGCCGACGCCCATGACGCGCCGCGCCGGCCAGCGGTCCAGCATGCGCCCGACCCAGAACGAGCACAACGCCCACACCAGCAACCCCAGCGAGAAGCCGCCCGCCAGGAACGGCCGCGCCCAGCCGAGCGCGTCGTGCATCGGCGCCAGAAACACGGTGAACGTGAAATACAGCGTGCCCCACGAGACCGTTTGTGCGAGGCCGAGCAGCACGACAAGGCGCCGGCCTTCAGCCGAGGCCGGCGAGAGCATGGGGGGCATGGAGAAGACGCGTTGGCGCCGGACGAACGCCCGGCGTACGCGCATTCTAGCGACGCTGCTCCGATCGCGCGTGCCCCGTCGGCGGGGCATGCTCAGGCGTTGCCGCCGAACAGCCTGCGCAGTGCCGCCGTATCGACGAGCTCGACCGTCCGGTAGTGGCACCGCACCCATCCGGCACGCTGCCATGCCTGCAGGTACTTCGAGATCGTCTGCCGCGAGCGTGCCAGCATGCGCCCCAGTTCTTCGTTGCTGGCGGCTACGGTGCGGCCGTCGCCCGCCCGGGCGAGCTGCAGCAGGCGCTGGGCCAGGCGCGCATCGGCCGGCATCTCGCTGGCGCGCTCGAACTCGTCGAAGATCAGGCGGATGCGCTGGCAGAGCTGCTGCATCAGCGCCCACATGGCGGCCGGGTAGACGGATACCACCCGCGCAAATGCCGCGCTGCCGAGCAGGATCAGCGTGGTCGGCCCCTGGGCGTGCGCGCTGTGGGTGCGGCCGCCGCCGTCGATGAGGGCGATCTCGCCAAACCATTCGCCGGCGCGCAGCACGCCGTAGACGAGTTCGCTGCCGCCGCCGGTCGTGCGGCTGATGCGCACGCGGCCGCGCACGATCAGGAACATGCCCTGCGCCGGCCCGCCGTGCGGGTGGATGCATTCGCCGTCGGGGTAGGTGACGAGCCGGGTGGTGGGGGCGATCTCGGCCAGCAGTTCGGCCGGCGCATCGCGCAGCCAGCCCTGGGCCAGTTGGGCGGGCGTCGGCGCCGGAGCGGTATGGGAGACGTCTGCAGGCATGGCGGCATGGTGCAGCGATGGGCGACCGGCCCATTGTCAAGCGCTTGACAGTCTGCGTGCAAGCGCCGGGCACAGAATGGCCCTTCAGCCGCGCAAACGCCGTCCATACGACGCGGTACCCGACGCGACCATTCCGGCGACGAAGGAGACACCCCAATGACCGATCCCCAACACACCGCCGCGCGCGCGACGTTTTCCCATATGGAGCACGGCACGCGCGAAGACTGGGCCGCCATCTCGGCCGAGTTCATGCCCTATGCCCGCGCGCTGCCCGACCGGGTGCTCGCGCACCTGAAGCTGCTCGACGGCGATTGCGGCGGCTTCCCGATCGACCGTCTCGCGCATTCCCTGCAAACCGCCACGCTCGCCCACCGAGACGGCCGCGACGAGGAATACGTCGTCTGTGCGCTGTTGCACGACATTGGCGACACGCTGGGCAGCTTCAACCACCCGGACATCGCCGCGGCCATCCTCAAGCCGTTCGTGAGCCCGGAAAACCTGTGGATGGTCGAGAAGCACGGCATCTTCCAGGGCTACTACTTCTTCCACCATCTCGGACTCGACCGCAACCTGCGCGAGCAGTACCGCAACCAGCCCGAGCTGTTCGAGCGCACCGCCGAGTTCTGCGCCAAATACGACGCCGCCGCCTTCATGCCCGACTACGACAACCTGCCGCTGTCGTTCTTCGAGCCGATGGTGCGGCGCGTGCTGGCCAAGCCACGCAACTCCATCTACGTGAAGGAAGGCGAGAGCGAACTGTCGCAGCCGAAAGCCGCGGCAGTGTGACGTGCCGGGCTAGGACCTCACCACATTGACGGGCGCGCCGGCCGCCCACGCCGCCACGTTGGCAAGCGTTGTGTCGGCAATGCCCGCCAGCGCCTCGCGCGTAAAGAACGCCTGATGCGCGGTGACGATGACGTTGGGAAAGCTCAGCAGGCGCGCCAGCACGTCGTCCTGCAGCACGTCGGCGGAGCGGTCTTCGAAGAACAGATCGGCCTCTTCTTCGTAGACGTCGAGCCCAAGGTGGCCGAGCTGGCCGCTCTTGAGCGCGTCGATCAGGGCGGGGCTGTCCACCAGCCCGCCGCGGCTCGTGTTGATGAGCATGGCGCCCGGCTTCATGCTGGCGAGCGCGCTGGCGTCGATGAGGTGGTGTGTGCCGGCGTTGAGCGGGCAATGCAGGCTGACGATATCGGCCTGCGCCAGCAATTCCGGCAGCGGCACGTAGCGCACGTCCAGCGCCGTCAGCGCCGCTTGCGGAAACGGATCGAATGCCAGCACGTGACAGCCGAAACCCGCCATGATGCGCGCGAACACCTGGCCGATCTGCCCCGTGCCGACGACGCCGACAGTCTTGCCGGCCAGGTCGAACCCCAGCAATCCGTCCAGCGAGAAATCGCCTTCGCGCGTGCGATTGCAGGCGCGGTGCAGCCGCCGGTTCAGCGTGAGGATCATGCCCACCGCGTGTTCGGCCACCGCGTGCGGCGAATACGCCGGCACGCGCACCACCGTCAGCCCCAGACGCTGTGCGGCCGCCAGGTCGACATGGTTGAAGCCCGCCGAGCGCAGCGCGATCAGCTGCGTGCCGCCCGCTGCCAGCGCCTCGAGCACTTCCGCATCGAGGCAATCATTCACGAACGGGCATACCACTTCAAAGCCGGCCGCGAGGGATGCCGTCTGCGCGTCGAGGTGCGCGCGCTGGAAGACGAGGTCGAAGCCGTGGCCGCCACGCGCGAGTGAGGCGCGGAAGCTGTCTTCGTCGTAACGGTGGCTGCTGAAAAAGAGAATGCGCATGGCGGTGGGGCAAGCGGACGTGATGCCTGCAGCTTACTCGCACCGCCGGGTGGCGGCGCTCAGAGCGTCAGGACGATGCGGCCATCTACCTTGCCGGCCTTCAGATCGGCGAACGCCTGGTTGATGTTGTCGAGCTTGTCGCGGTGAATGTGGGCGCGTACCAACCCCTCGGCGGCAAACTGCAGCGACTCCTGCAAGTCGCGCCGCGTGCCCACAATCGAGCCCCGCACGGTGATGCCGTTGAGCACCGTGGAGAAGATCGGCAGCGGAAAATCGCCCGGCGGCAGCCCGTTGAGCGAGATCGTCCCGCCGCGCCGCACCATGCCCAACGCTTGCGCAAAGGCGCTGCGTGACACCGCCGTCACCAGCACGCCGTGCACACCGCCGATCTCTTTCTGGATCACGGCCGCCGGGTCTTGCTGCGAGGCATCGACGACGAGCTTGGCCCCCAGCTCGCGTGCCAGCGCCAGCTTGTCGGGCGCGACGTCGACGGCCACCACGTGCAGGCCCATCGCAATCGCGTATTGCACCGCCACGTGTCCCAGCCCGCCAATGCCGGAAATGGCGATCCACTGGCCGGGGCGCGTATCCGTCATGCGGATGCCCTTGTAGACCGTCACGCCCGCGCAGAGGATCGGTGCGATCTCTTCGAAACTGACCTGCGCGGGCAGGTGGCCGACGTAGTTCGGGTCGGCCAGTACGTATTCGGCATAGCCGCCGTTGACGGAGTAGCCGGTGTTCTGCTGCTCGTGGCAGAGGGTTTCCCAGCCACTCAGGCAGTGCTCGCAGTGGCCGCAGGCGGTGTAGAGCCAGGGCACACCCACGCGGTCGCCTTCCTTGACGGCGGTTACGCCTTCGCCCACGGCTGCCACATAACCCACGCCTTCGTGCCCGGGGATGAACGGCAGGCTGGGCTTGACGGGCCAGTCGCCCTCGGCGGCGTGCAAGTCTGTATGGCAGACGCCCGAGGCCGCGATCTTGACAAGAATCTGCCCGCGCCCAGGTGTCGGAACCGGCACTTCCTCAATGCGCAAGGGTTCGCCAAACGCATGGACTACCGCGGCTTTCATCGACTGGGCCATGAGACATCTCCGGGTTGGGGGAGATACCAGTCTGGTCGACGCCTGCCCGATGCGGGTTGATGTGAGTCAACCGCCAAGGAGGGCGAGCGGGATGGGCAACACTGTTAACATGCCGGCATCTTCAGTGTTTTCCAGCGAGCCGCTGCCTTGCCCGTCACTCCCACCTTTCTCTGGCACGACTACGAAACGTTCGGCGCCGTGCCGCGCCGTGATCGCCCCGCGCAGTTTGCCGGCATCCGCACCGATGCCGAGCTGAACGAGATCGGCGAGCCGGTCGAACTGTTCTGCCAGCCGTCCAACGACTGGCTGCCCGATCCGGTGTCGTGCCTCATCACCGGCATCACGCCACAGCAATGCGCCCGGCAAGGCATTCCGGAATACCGTTTCGCCCAGGCCATCGAGCGCGAACTCGGCACGCCCGGCACCATCGGCGTCGGCTACAACACCATCCGTTTCGACGATGAGGTGACGCGCCACCTGTTCTGGCGCAACCTGATCGACCCGTACGCGCGCGAGTGGCAGAACGACTGCGGACGCTGGGATCTGCTCGATGTGGTCCGCACGACGTGGGCCCTGCGCCCGGAAGGCATTCAATGGCCGACGCACGAAGACGGCCGGCCGAGTTTCAAGCTGGAGCATCTGTCCAAGGCCAACGGCCTGGTGCACGAGGCGGCGCACGATGCGGTGTCCGACGTGCGCGCGACGATTGCGCTGGCGCGCCTGATTCGCAATGCGCAGCCGCGCCTGTTCGATTTCTGCCTGGCGCTGCGCAAGAAAGACCGCGTGGTGGCCGAGATTGGCGATGCGCCGCGGCCGTTGCTGCACATCTCCGGCATGTATGGCGTGGAGCGCGGCTGCATGGCGGTGGTGTGGCCGCTGGGTGGGCATCCGACCAACAAGAACGAACTGATCGTCTGGGATCTGGCGTTCGACCCGTCCGAGCTGTTCCACATGGATGTGGCGACGATCCGCGAGCGCATGTTCACGCGCACGGCCGATCTGGCCGAAGGCACCACGCGACTGCCGATCAAGTCGATCCATATCAACAAGTCGCCCATCGTCATCAGCAACATGAAGACGCTGCAGCCCGCGCAGGCAGAACGCTGGGGCATCGACTTCGCCACGATCGAACGCCACGCCGCCATCGCGCAAGCCGCGCCGGACATGCGCGAAACCTGGCGTCAGGTGTACGCCCGCGAACTGGAGCCGATCGAAGACGTCGACCAGAACCTCTACGGCGGATTCGTCGGCAACGACGACCGCCGCCTGCTCAACGAGCTGCGCACGCTCAGCGGCGAACAGCTCGCGCGCCTGCATGCGGAGTTTGCCGACGCGCGCCTGCCCGAACTGCTGTTCCATTACCGCGCACGCAACTTCCCTGACACGCTGAACGAGGAGGAATACGAGCAGTGGGAGCAGTTGCGCGCCGAGCGGCTGTTCGAAGGCCGTGACGGCTACATGACCTTCGAAATGTTCGGCGAGCGGCTTCAACAGTTGGGCGCGGAAGCGGCAGAGAACGGCGACACGCGTGCGCAGGGCATCCTGCAGGATCTGTACGACTACGCGCAGCAGATCGTGCCGGGCTGACGAAGCCGACGCATCAAGAAAAACGGAGGCCGAAGCCTCCGTTTTTTATTGGCGATGCCGAACGCTTAGCGCCGATCAGGCCGCCTGCTGTGCCGCCGCCGGATCGCGCCACTGGGCCAGCAGCTTGTTCCAGCGGATGCGCGCCGCAGCCAGGTTGGCCTCCTTCACATGGCCGAAGCCGCGGATGTCCTCCGGCAGACGAGCCAGTTCCACGGCTTGGGCCAGCTTTTGCGCCGTCAGGCCCTGCACCAGTTCATCGACCAGCGCGCGGTATTCGCCGATCAGCGCGCGCTCGGTGCGGCGTTCTTCGGTCTTGCCGAAGATGTCGAGCGCCGTGCCGCGCAGGCCCTTGAGCTTGGCGAGCAGCTTGAAGATGCGCATCGTGTTCGGGCCAAAGCGTTGCTTGACCAGGTGGCCCTTCTCGTCACGCTTGGCCGTCATGGGCGGCGCGAGCCAGAAGTTGAGCTGGTAGTCGCGGCCGGGTTCGCCTTCGAACTGCGCGCGCAGCTTGTCGAGGAAGGCCGGATCGGTGTACAGACGGGCGACTTCGTATTCGTCCTTGTACGCCATCAGCTTCGACAGGTTGCGCACCACCGCTTCCGTGAGCGCCAGCGGCTGGCCGGCCCCCACCACGGCGGCCTCTGCTGCACGCACGCGCTCGACCACCGCGCGGAATTCAGCGGCATACGCGGCGTTCTGGTATGCGGTCAGCAGATCGACGCGGCGGGCGATCAGCGTGTCGAGCGAGGGCAGGGCGATGACGTCGGCCTTGGCACGCGGTGCGTCGCCTGCCAGCTTGAGCACCGCCTCGCGGTCTTGCGCGAGGTGGCGGCCCCATTCGAACGCGGTCTTGTTCTTCTCGACGGCGACGCCGTTGAGTTCGATCGCGCGGATGAGCGCGTCGTGCGTCAGCGGAACCCAGCCCTTCTGCCAGGCAAAGCCCAGCACCAGCGGGTTGGTGAAGATGGCATCGCCCAGCAGGCGCACGGCCAGCGTGTTGGCGTCTTCAAATGCGCAGGCATCGCCGACGGCCGCGCGGATGTCCGCCTCGGCCGAGCTGCCCGGGAAGCGCCAGTTCGGGTTCTTGATGAAGTCGGCCGTGGGCGATGCGGTGCTGTTGATGATGGCGCGCGTCCGGCCGTGCTGCACCTTCGACAGCACTTCGTCCGACGCCGAGACAATCGCGTCGCAGCCGATCACGAGGTCCGCCTCGCCCATGGCGATGCGCGTGGCGTGGATCGAATCGGGGCGCTCGCCGATCTGCACATGCGAGAGCACCGCGCCGCCTTTCTGCGCCAGGCCCGCCATGTCGAGCACGGTCACGCCCTTGCCTTCGATGTGCGCGGCCATGCCGAGCAGGCCGCCGATCGTCACCACGCCTGTGCCGCCGACGCCGGTCACCAGCACGCCATACGCGCGGTGGATGGCCGGCAGCTCAGGATGCGGCAGCAGCGGCAGGCCGTCCATCGACACGCCGTGCGACTCCGGCTTGCGCACCTGCGCGCCTTCTGCCGTCACGAAGCTCGGGCAGAAGCCGTTCACGCACGAAAAGTCCTTGTTGCACGACGACTGGTTGATCTTGCGCTTCGTGCCCAGCTCCGTTTCCAGCGGCTCGACCGACAGGCAGTTCGACTTGACCGAGCAATCGCCGCAGCCTTCGCACACGGCGTCGTTGATGAACGCCCGGCGTGCCGGATCGGCCATCGTGCCGCGCTTGCGGCGACGGCGCTTCTCGGTCGCGCAGGTCTGGTCGTAGATCAGCACGCTGGTGCCCGGCACCTCGCGCAGCTCGCGCTGGATGGCATCGAGGCGATCGCGGTGATGCACCGTTACGCCTTCCGGGAGCTTGATGGCGGCGTTGTACTTCTCCGGCTCGTCCGTGACGATGACGATGCGCGACGTGCCTTCGGCGTAGACCTGCGCGGCGATCTGCGGGACGGAAAGCGGGCCGTCGACCGGCTGCCCGCCCGTCATGGCCACGGCGTCGTTGTAGAGGATCTTGTAGGTGATGTTCACCTTGGCTGCAATCGACGCGCGGATCGCCAGCAGGCCCGAGTGGTAGTACGTGCCGTCGCCGAGGTTGGCGAACACGTGCTGGTCGCCCGAGAACGGCATCTGGCCGATCCACGCCACACCTTCGCCGCCCATCTGGCTGAAGGTGTCGGTGCGGCGGTCCATCCACACGGTCATGTAGTGGCAGCCGATGCCGGCCAGCGCGCGCGAGCCTTCCGGCACGTTGGTCGACGTGTTGTGCGGGCAGCCCGAGCAGAACCACGGCTTGCGCTCGGCGGTGATGCGCGGCTTGGCGAGCGCCTTCTCCTTGGCGTCGATGATGGCGATGCGCGCGGCAATGCGGGCGCGCACGTCCGAGGGCAGCTCGAACTTCTCCAGGCGCGTGGCGATGGCGCGCGCGATGAGTGCCGGCGACAGTTCGTAATGCGCGGGCAGCAGCCAGTTGGCCATCGGCACCGACCATTCGCCGCCCGCGTTGTCGCGCTCGTCAAACTTGCCGTACACGCGCGGACGCACGTCGTCGCGGTAGTTGTACAACTCTTCCTTGAGTTGGTATTCGAGGATCTGGCGCTTCTCTTCCACCACCAGGATTTCCTGCAGGCCTTCGGCAAAGGCGCGAGCGCCCTGGGCCTCGAGCGGCCACACGCAGCCGACCTTGTACAGGCGGATGCCGATGCGGCGGCAGGTGTCCTCATCGAGGCCGAGATCGACCAGCGCCTGGCGCACGTCCAGGTACGCCTTGCCGGCGGTCATGATGCCGAAGCGGGCCTGCGGCGAATCGAGCACCACGCGGTCGAGCTTGTTGGCGCGCACGTAGGCGAGGCCGGCGTACCACTTGTAGTCGAGCAGCCGCGCTTCCTGCACCAGCGGCGGATCGGGCCAGCGGATGTTCAGGCCGCCCTGGGGCATGACGAAGTCTTCGGGCAGGAGGATCTGCGCACGGTGCGGATCCACATCCACCGAGGCGGACGATTCCACCACATCCGTCACGCACTTCATGGCCACCCACAGGCCGGAGTACCGGCTCATCGCCCAGCCGTGCAGGCCGTAGTCGAGGTACTCCTGCACGTTCGACGGATACAGCACCGGAATGCCGGCCGCCTTGAAGACGTGCTCGGACTGGTGCGCCAGCGTGGACGACTTGGCGGCGTGGTCATCGCCTGCCAGCACCAGCACGCCGCCATGCGCGGACGAGCCGGCCGAGTTGGCATGCTTGAACACGTCGATCGTCCGGTCGACGCCCGGCCCCTTGCCGTACCACATGCCGAACACGCCGCTGAACTTGGCATTCGGATACAGATTCACCTGCTGCGAGCCCCAGACCGCCGTGGCGGCCAGGTCTTCGTTGAGCCCCGCCTGGAAGACGATGTTGTGCGCGGCCAGATGCTTCTTGGCCTTCCACAAGGCCTGGTCCAGCGCACCCAGCGGCGAGCCGCGGTAGCCGGAGATGAAGCCCGCCGTGTTCAGCCCAGCGGCGCGGTCGCGCTCCTGCTGCAGCATCGGCAGACGCACCAGTGCCTGCGTGCCGCTGATGTAAATGCGGCCACGCTCGAGCGTGTACTTGTCGTCCAGGGAAACGGTTTCGAGCGCGCGGCGTAGCGCGTCGTTCAGAGGGGCATTCATGCGTGCTCCGTGTGGGTGTGCCGGGATCACCAGCAGCAGGTCTCTTTTGATGCCGCCCCCGCCGTTTCTTGTGGAAACCGGAGGACAGCCGTGGGTCTGGGCATCGTAGCACTGCGTGACACGCGCAACACCGTGCAACGCAGCAAGAACGGGGGCGGGTTTTCCCGAGGTTGCGGCGTTTTCGGCACAGAAGTGGCGCATTGGACGGGGCAGCCACGCCGATGTTGCAGCGCATGCAACGCCTGACGCGACAAGCGCCGTGCACGGCGAAGCGCGCCGACAAGCCGCGTCTGCCTGGACGATGTGGTTGCCGCCGTTCTGCCGGATACCCCGGCCTTCAGCGCCTCATCGCCGCATCGGATCGGACGGCGGCGACCTGTTCAATCACGTCGCGCATGCGCAGGACCAGGCCGTCCATCGCCGCGGCAGGCACATTGCCGTAGCCGAGCACCAGGCCGTTGTACTGCGGACTGAACGTGCCGGGCAGACAGAAGCGCGACAGCGGCCGCAGCACCATGCCGCGTTCGCGCGCGGCGCGGCTGACGTCGGTGTCGGCCACGGGCGCATCGAGCCGTGCGGACAGGTGCATGCCGCCCGCACCGCCCGACACCGTCACGATGCCTTGCAGATGGCGCTCGATGGCCGCCTGCAGCGCGTCGCGGCGCTCGCCGTACAAGCGGCGCATGCGCCGCAGGTGCCGCGTGAAATGCCCGGCCTCGATGAATTCAGCCAGCGCCAGCTGGTCGGCCACGCGCCCGCGCAGCATCAGCGCACCCGCTGTCTTCTGCAGCGCGGGCACGAGGGCTGGCGGCACCACCATGTAGCCGAGCCGAAGCGCTGGGAACAGCATCTTGCTGAACGTGCCGAGGTAGATGACGGGGGCATCGGCGGTGAGGCCCTGGACGGCGGACAGCGGTGCGCCCGTGTGGCGGAATTCGCTGTCGTAATCGTCTTCGATGATCCACGCGCCGGCCGCGCGGGCATGCTGGATGAGCGCAAGGCGCCGCTCCAGGCTCATCACGGCGCCCAGCGGGTACTGGTGCGACGGCGTGATGTAGATGAGCTTCGGGGGCGTGCGGCGCCAGTCGCCCTCGTGCGGGGCAAGGCCGTCGGCGTCCACACCGATCGGCACCAGCCGCAGATCGGCGGCCTGCAGGGCGGCACGTGCCCCGTAGTAGCCGGGGTTCTCGATCCAGGCGGTGTCGCCCGCATCGGCCAGCGTGCGTCCGCACAGGTCCAGGCTGTTCTGCGTGCCGTCGGTGATGAACACCTGCGCCGCGTCGCACCGCACGCCGCGCGAAACACGCAGGTATTCCGCCACCGCCTGCCGCAGCGCCACGTTGCCTTCCACCGGGCCGTAGCCCATCTGGCCAGGCCCGATACGACGCCAGCCGCGCTCGATGCAGCGCCGCCACTGCGCGAGCGGAAATTCATCGAGCGCCGGCGTGCCAGGCAGGAATGGCAGGGGGTCATCCATGCCGCCGCGCGGGCGCTCGAGCTCGCGCACGCGGTTCGACAGCACGGGCGACATCTCGGTCGCCTGCACGGGCGGTTGCTGCAACCCCACGCGAGCGACCACCGTGCCCTGCCGCCGGGTCAGCACAAAGCCCTCCGCGGCCAATTGCTCGTAGGCATACAGCACCGAATTGCGGGCGATACCGAGTTCTTCGGCCAGCGTGCGCGAGGGCGCCAGGCGCGTGCCTTCTTCGATCTGCCCGCTCAGGATGGCCGCGCGCAGGCACGCATACAGGCGATGCTGCTGCGACATGCGGGCACCCTCGCCGTTGCCGCGCGCGGCTGTGCGCTCGTAGTTCGACAGCAGGACGCCGTAATCCATCGTGGCTCCAGGAATGTGCGTTCAGGTGGGTCTACGCATGGTGCCACGCTTTTTCTATCGTCGGCAGACCAATGCATGACCGACAGCCCTGCCATGACGAACGAAGCCACCGCACCGACCGCACGCACGCGCGTGCGCCGTGTCGCCCACCGCGGCCACTACGACCGCACCACCCTGCATGCCATCCTGGACGCGGCGTACGTCTGCCACATCGCGTTCGCGGACGAGCATGGCGTGCATTGCATCCCCACCGCCTGCTGGCGCGAGGGCGATCATCTTTACGTCCACGGCTCCAACGGCAGCCGCATGCTCAGGCTCGCCGCCGGCGGCGCGCAGGTGTGCGTGACGGTGACGCACCTGGACGGGCTGGTGCTGGCACGGTCCGCATTCAACCATTCGATGAACTACCGCTCGGCGGTGGTCTACGGCGCGTTCGAGGTGGTGCCTGACGAGCAGAAGCCTGCCGTGCTGAATGCCTTCATGGAATTTCTTGCGCCGGGGCGCTCGCAGGAAGCGCGTGCCGGCAACGCCAAGGAGCTTGCGGCTACGACCGTGTTGCGTATCTCGCTGGACGAAGCGGCCTGCAAGGTGCGTACGGGCGGGCCGAAGGACGAGGTGGAGGATCTGGCGTTGCCCGTGTGGGCGGGGGTGTTGCCGATGGCGTTGGTGCCGTTGGCGCCGGTGGTGGAGGCTGCGCCTGTGGGGACGCCTGTGTATGTGCGGGAGTGGGGGAGGGAGTGAGGGGCGCGTTGGTTTTGTTGTTTGTGGTGCATCCCTTGTTTCATCCCCTGCCGGGGCTGAGTCACTTTCTTTGTCTTGCCAAAGAAAGTAACCAAAGAAAGGCGCGCCCGAGATGGCGACCCCCTCCTTGGATTTTTGTAACCGTGCGGAGACGGGAAAAACTCGCTTCGCTCAGACAGTTTCCCGTCTTTTTTCCGCCCGCTTACAAAAATCCAAGGCGCCATCTAGGGCAGGAACGTCAAAGGCCACACCGACGGTGTGCTGGCCTCGGTGGCACTGGTTTGCTGCTGGTGTTGCTCGCTTTGCTTCGCGTTGTGCTGTGGATTGCTACGACACTGGTGATCGATGGTTTGGCCTTTCCCTGCCCTATGCGGCGCCTTGAATTTGTGTGAGCGGGCGGAAAAAGGAAGGAGGCTTGTCTGAGCGCAGCGAGTTTGCCTCCTTCCCCGCACGGTCACAGAAATTCAAGGAGGGGGTCGCCGCATCGGGCGCGCCTTTCTTTGCTTACTTTCTTTGGCAAGACAAAGAAAGTGAGTCGCCCCCGGCAGGGGGTGAAACAAGGGATGCACCACAAGAACCCGCCCCCGCAGGGAAACACACCAAGAGATGCACCCCCAACAGAAAAGTCAGTGCACCAATTGATTGATCTCGATGATGGGCATCAACACCGCCAGAACAATCAGCAGCACCACCACCCCCATCGTCAGGATCAGCGCGGGTTCCAGCAGCCCGGTCAGGAACAGGGTCCGGCGTTCCAGCTCCTGCGCTTCTCCCTGAGCGGCGCGCTCGAGCATGGCAGGCAGGTTGCCCGTCGCCTCGCCGGAGCGGATCAAATGCACCAGCACCGGCGGGAACTGGTTCTGTGCCGCCAACGCCCGCGCCAGCGATGTCCCCTCGCGCACGCGCGTCGACGCATCCTCCACGTTCGTCTTGAGGGCGACGTTGTTCAGCGTCTCGCCCGCCGCCTGCAGCCCGCGGAGGATCGGCACGCCGGCGCTGGTCAGGATCGCGAGCGTGCTCGCAAACCGCGCCGTGTTGTACCCGCGGACGAGCTTGCCGAACAGCGGCGCGGTCAGCAGCCATCTGTGCCACGACAGCCGCAACGCCGGCTGCTGGAGCAGGTTGCGGACAAGCACGCCCACTGCCGCCAGCACGATCGCGGACAGCCACCCCCAGTTCCGCACGAAGTCCGACAGCCACAGCATGATGATCGTGAGCGTTGGCAGCTTCTGCTTGGTGTTGGCAAACACGCTCACCACCTGCGGCACCACGTACGACAGCAGGAAGATCACGATCGCAAACGCCACGACCGTCACGATGGCCGGATACGTAAACGCCAGCTTGATCTTGGACGTGAGCGCGTTGCGGCTCTCGATGTAGTCCGCCAGGCGCGAGAGCACGAGGCCGAGGTTGCCGGAGTGCTCCCCCGCGGAAACGAGCGCGCGGTAGATGTCCGGAAAATCCTTCGGATGCTGCGCCAGCGCCACCGACAGCGAACTGCCGCCCACCACCTCGGCGCGAATGGCGGCCAGCAATTCATGTACGTACGCACGCTCGGCTTGGTCGGCCAGTGCGGCCAGCGCTTCATCGAGCGGCAGTCCGGCGATCAGCAGGCTGGCAAGCTGGCGCGTGACGAGCGCGTTTTCCTGCGCAGACAGCCGCTTGCCGAAGCTGGACCCGCCGCGCTTGGTGGCCTGTGCGCCCAGCGCGTCCACCAGCAGCGGCGTCAGCCCGCGTGCACGCAGCAGCGTGCGCGCCTGGCGCGCGCTGTCGGCTTCGATGACGCCCTTGTCGGTCTTCCCGGTGGCGTCGGCGGCTTCGTAGCGGAAGGCTGGCATGCGCGACTCGCTCAATCGCGCGTGACGCGCAGCACTTCTTCCAGCGACGTGACGCCCGTGTCGATCCAGCGCTGCGCGTCGGCGCGCATGGTGTGCATGCCCTGCCCGATGGCGAAGGCCTTGATCTCGGATTCCGGGGCCTGGCGATGGATCATGGTCTGGATTTCGGGCGTGACGGTCAGCAGTTCATACACGCCGGTCCGGCCCTGGTAGCCGGAGTTGCTGCAACGCTCGCAACCGACGTGGTGCCACACCGACTTGCGCGCCGGCGTGGCCGGTGTCACGCCCTCGGCCACGGGCGTGCCGGCCACGGCTTCCACTTCTGCGGGCGTGAGTTCGAGCACTTCTTCGCGGCGGCAATGCACGCACAGGCGACGTACCAGACGCTGCGCCAGCACACCCAGCAGCGACGACGACAGCAGGAACGGTTCGATCCCCATGTCGATCAGGCGCGTCACGGCCGATGCGGAATCGTTCGTGTGCAGCGTCGCCAGCACGAGGTGGCCCGTCAGCGAGGCCTGCACGGCAATCTGCGCGGTTTCCAGGTCGCGGATTTCCCCGATCATCACCACGTCCGGATCCTGGCGCAGGATGGCGCGCAGGGCCTTGGCGAAGGTCATGTCGATCTTCGGGTTGACCTGCGTCTGGCCGATGCCGTCGAGGTCGTATTCGATCGGGTCTTCCACCGTCATGATGTTGGTGGACGATGCGTCGAGCCGCGACAGCGCCGCGTACAGCGTGGTCGTCTTGCCCGAACCCGTGGGGCCGGTGACGAGCACGATGCCGTGCGGCTGGTTGATCAGGTGGTCGAAGCGCGCGAGCGTCTCGGCGCCCATGCCGAGCTTGCCCAGGTCGAGCCGGCCGGCCTCCTTGTCGAGCAGACGCAGCACCGCGCGCTCGCCGTGGCCGGTGGGCAGGGTGCTCACGCGCACGTCCACCGGGCGGCCGCCCACGCGCAGCGTGATGCGGCCGTCCTGCGGCAGGCGTTTCTCGGCGATGTCGAGCTGCGCCATGATCTTGATGCGCGAAATGAGCGCGCCGTGCAGCGCCTTCTTCGGGCGCACCACGTCGCGCAGCGTGCCGTCGACGCGAAAGCGCACCACCGAGGCGTTCTCGAACGGCTCGATGTGAATGTCCGATGCGCCTTCGCGCGCGGCCTGCGTAAGCAGCGCGTTGATCATGCGGATGATCGGCGCATCGTCTTCGGATTCGAGCAGGTCTTCCACGGCCGGAATGTCCTGCATCAGGCGCGAGAGATCCACTTCGCCTTCCACTTCGCCCACCACCTGGGCGGCGCTGCCGTCCTGCGCGTTGTAGGCGGTCTGCGTGGCCGCCGAGAGCGCCGCGGCATCAAGCGTCACCAGATGCAGCGCGCCGAACACGCGGCCGAGTTCGGCCAGCGCCGTGCGGGAGGTTTCCGGGCAGACCCACACTTCGAGCGTATCGACATCCTGTCGCGCCACGAGCAGCTTGGCGTCGCGCGCAAATGCGTACGGCACCAGCCGCACGGCCGACTGCGAGGGCGGCTCGAGGGTGCGGGCATCGGTGATGGGAGCTTGGGTCGTGGCCATATCGTTCTCAGCCGCTCTTAGCCACCATTACGCGGCGCGTTGCTGTCGTAGCCACCGGACGTGGGCGCCGCGAAGTTCTGCAGGCGTGGTTGGCTGCGTGTGGTCGACTGCGGCATCGGCAGGGGGGCGCCCGGCGGCACCTGCACGCCCGGGGCGCTTTTCGGCACGACCGACACATCGCCGTAGTTGGGGGCGGGGCGCACCGTCTCGGGGGCGGGCAGCACCGGCGTGTCCTTGTCGGATGTGGTCGGCAGCCAGTTGGGCGAGACGAAGCCCTGCTGGGTCTCGCGCATGTAGTTGTAGCGGTTGTCGGACAGTGCGCCGGTGGCTTCTGCCGTGCGCAGGATGATCGGGCGCAGGAAGACCAGCAGGTTGGTCTTCTTGCGCTGCTTGGTCTCGGAGCGGAACAGCGCCCCCAGGATGGGGATGTCGCCCAGGCCCGGCACCTTCTGCTCGCCGTCCTGGTAGTTGTCTTCGAGCAGGCCCCCGAGCACGACGATCTGGCCGTCGTTGGCCAGCACGTTGGTCTCGATCGAACGCACGTTGGTCGTCGGGCCCTGCACGGCGTTCTGCGTGCCGTTCACCACGGCGGAGGACTCCTGGAAGATCTGCATCTTCACCAGCCCGCCATCGGTGATCTGCGGCTTGACGCGCAGCGTGATGCCGACGTCCTTGCGGTCGAACGTCTGGAACGGCGTGACCGAGGCGGCGCTGCCCGTCTGTGCGTACGCACCGGTGGTGATCGGCACGTTCTGGCCGATGAGAATCTTCGCCTCTTCGTTGTCGAGCGTGATCAGGTTGGGCGTGGACAGCACGTTGACCGAGCCGTCCGAACCCAGCGCCGAGAGGATCGCGCCGAGCCCCGTGCTCTTGTTGAACACGCCAAAGTTGCCGCCGTTGAGCCCGGACACGTTGCTGCCGGTGATGGTGCCGATGGCCGTCTGCGCCGCCGTGCTGCCGATGCCGCCGCTGCCCACCGTGGCCGCAATCGCACCGAGGTTCAGGATGTTGCCCACGCCGCTGCCGAAGTTCGTGCCGCCAAAGCCGTAGGTGTTGGGCCCGCCCGCGCCGACCATCCACTGGATGCCGAGCTGCGAGGCCTTGTCCGACGTGACCTCCACGATCATCGATTCGATGTAGACCTGCGCGCGGCGTGCGTCGAGGTCGTCGATCACGGCGCGCAGGTTGCGGTAGACCGGCTCGCTGGCGGTGATGATGAGCGCGTTGGTGGCCGGGTCGGCCTGGATGATGCCGCCGGTGGCGGGCGTGTTGTTCTGCCCGAACGACGCGCGGAACGACGAGTTGCCGCTGCCCATGCCGCTGCCCGAGCCGGCGTTGCCGTAATTGCTGTTCTGCGTGTTCTGGTTGAACTGCGAGCCCGTCGTGCTGCCCGTCGGCTGCGAGGTGGCGCCCTGCGCGGCGCTCTGGCCGCCCGGGCCGGTGGCGGCGGAGGCCGACAGCGTGGCGTCCGCCGCGACGATGGCGCGCAGCGTGGTCGCCAGCTGCACGGCGTTGGCGTTCTTGAGCGGCACCACCCAGATGTTGCCGGGGCGTGCAGCGGGCATGTCGAGCTTGGCGATGAGCTGCTTGGCCTGCGCGAGGCGCGCGGCGCTGGAGGCGCGGACCATCACGCTGTTCGAGCGCGGCTCGGCCACCACCGACGTGCGCAGGCTCGGGTCGGACAAGGCCGCACCGGCGCCTGCACCGCCCGCGCCACCGGCCGACGGGTCGAGCAGCTTCTGCAGCGTGGCCGCCACGTCGATGGCCACGGCGTTCTTCAGCGGAATCAGCTCGGTCTCGCCCGCGGCCGGCGTGTCGATCGACGCGATGATGCGGCCGATGCGGCGCAGGTTGTCGGCGTAGTCGGTAATGACGAGCGTGTTGTTGGCCGGGTAAGCGGTGATGGTGTTGTTCGGCGCGATCATCGGGCGCAGCACCGGCACCAGGTTGTTGGCCGATTCGTGCTGCAGGCGGAAGACCTGCGTGACGACCTGCTCGCCGCCGCGCGCGCCCGCGTTGCCCACGGGGGAGCCCTGCAGCTTGGCGTCGGCTTCCGGCACGACTTTGGTGAACCCATTGCCCTCGACGATCGCATAGCCCTGCATGCGCAGGATCGAGCCGAGCGATTCCAGCGCCTGCGCGCGCGTCACCGGCTTCTCGGTGACGAGGTTGACGGTGCCCTTGACGCGCGGGTCGACGATGAAGTTCTTGCCGGTGGCCTGGCCCACCGCCTTGACGACCGAATCCAGATCGGCGTTGACGAAGTTGAGCGAGACCTCGTCCCCCGGATTGCCGGGGTTGCCGCTCTGCGCTGAGGTGGCGCTGGGCGGCGCGGCATAGACGGGCATCGAGCCGGCCACCATCGCTGCGCAACATGCCAGGACGATGGCGCGGACGGCGGGTCGGGAAGAGGCGTTGTGCATGGTCTCGTTCATGGTTGTCGGCGCGCTGGCTCGCACGCCGGCGTTCGGTCAAAAGCGTAGTCGATGGTGCGACCCGTCACGCGGGCCCAGCAGGCTCAACAGGCCGATCAGTTGTGGTTCCGACTCCGGCGTGGCACTGGCCACGCCGTCAAAATGTGCGCCTCGGCCAAGCGTACCCTGGCCCTGCAGGGACAGCGGCCCGGCCAGCGTGGACAGGGACAGCTGCATCGGCCCGCCCGCCACGCCGCCAAACGACACCACGGCCTGGTAGCTGCCCAGCGGCCGCACGCGGCTGAGGCTGGATGATACCTGCTCGAGCGTGACGGTCAGCGCGCCCTGGGCGGTGTCCGGCTGGCCTTTGCCGCGCCCGAACTGGCCCGACAGCGGCGTCCATTGCGCGCGCAGCCGGCCGTCCAGGTTCAGCGTGTTGAACGGCGCGCCGATGCCCTGCAGCAGCGAGGCGGGCAGCGTCATCGCGCCCGCTTCGGCCTCCCAATGGCCGGGCGACACCGTCAACGTGACGGCCTTTTCCAGCGCCCGGTCGTGCGTGAGGTGCGCGCGCAGCGTGCCGGTCAGCAGCGGCAGCATGTCGATCGACCACGACAGCCGGCCGGGCAGCACGGTCGCGTCGGCGCCGCCGTTGCCGGCCGTGAGCGCCAGCGTGGCGCTGCCGTGCCATAGCGTGCCCTGGCTGTCGGCCAGCAGCACGCGCTGCCCGGTGGCCGCAGCCACGCGCTCGGCAGCCCACGCGGCCGGATACTGCATCACGACCGTCACGGCAACGGCGAGCAGCGCCGCGACGGCCCACAGCACGCTCCAGCCGAGGCCCGCGCGCTCGTCGGCGTCGGCACGGCGGCGCAGGCGCAGCGGCGGCAGCGATTCAATGCGCATCGGCACGGTCGGCTCGTCAGTGGCCGGCGGCGGCAGGGCCTTGCAGCGTCGCCGTCACGTTGACCAGGGCGGTGGCGCCCACGTACCTGATGCTCGCGTCGATCACCTTCATGCGCTGGGCCTGCCGCACTTCCTGCAGCCATTCGGCGACGGCGCCAAACGGCACCTTGTCGAGCTGCACCTGCACACTCTCGCCCGACATTGCCATCCGCGTGGCCTTCAGGCCGTGGTTGGCGAGGCTCGTGGTGAGCGCCTGCTGCAACTCGGCGCCGTGCGGCACGGGCGCGGCGGCAATGGCGGACAGCGCGCGCGCCTCCTGGCCGAGCGTTTCCATCTCGGCGAGCTGCGTGCGCATTTGCGGCAGCGCTTTCTCGATGCGGCGCTGGCCTTCGAAGGCGGGCTCCCAGAGCAGCAGATACAGGATGACCAGCAGCAGGATCACGCCGCCGCCGGCCAGGATGCGGCGCTCGCGCGGCTCGCGCTGGTTCCAGAACGTCGTGGCCGCATCGCGCACGGAATCCGGCACGCCAATGCGCGGCAGGCGGCGGGACGTGGAGGAGGGGGAGGAAGTCGCCATGTCGGAAGCGTTATTGGGCGATGGAGACCGTCCAGCGCGAGCCCGGCACGGTGGCTTCGGCGCCGCGCGGGGCCGCGGCCGCGTCCATGTTCAGGCCGACGTTGCGGGCCGCGGTGCGCAGGGCGGCGGTGTCGGTGCCGTCCTTGAGCGTGACGGTGAGCGCGCGGCCGTGGTAGTCGAGCGCGAGCAGCGCATCGGGCGCGAGGCCCGTGGCTGCCTGGGCAAAGCGATCGGCCAGCGGCAGAAAATCCTCGGGCGCCGATTTGCCGGCGGCCAGGCGAAGCTGCTCGACCTGGCGCCGCATCTGCGCGGGCGGGTCGAGGATCACCGGCGTATTCGGGAACGCCGTCTGCAGTTGCGCGCGCATGGCGGTATCGAGTCGCTTCTGCTCGGCGCGCAGCGTGAGCCAGCGCGCGTTCATGCCGATCAGCTGCACGGCCACGATGAGCACGGCCAGCGCGATGGGCAGGCGCCACAGGCTCCAGTCCATGCCGGCCACGCCGCCGCGTGCAAAGTCGAACTGGCAGAGATCGGCTTCGCCTGAGGCGAGGGCGTCGCGGGCGCCGGCGGCCCAGGTGGACCAGTCCAGCGTGGCGGTGGCCGGGTCTGCCGAGAGGCCGGGGGCCAGCGCGCGCAACGCGGGCGAGACCATCAGCGTGGCCGGCGTGGGCGCAATGGCGAGCCAGTTGGCGACGTTTGCCGGCAGCAGGCGCAGGCCATAGCCCTCGGCAGGGCCGGTGCGTACGGTGATGTCGACCGCGACGGGCGCGTCCGGGTCCGTCGGCGGTGCCGCGTCGAGTGCGATGGTGGCCGGGGCGACGGGCGTTGCTGCCGCCACCGCAGGCACCTCGGCAGGCGCATCGAGCGACGGCTCCGCGCGCACGAGCTCGCCCGCCGCTTCCGCAGTCGGCGCGGGCACCGGGGCGGCCGTTTCAAACGGTACACAAAGCTGCGCAGGCAATAGATGGCACGTGCGGTGTTTGTGCACGGCGAAGGTATCCAGGATGAAGCGCACCCATGCCCGGTCGGCAATCATCAGCGCGCGCGACTGCGGCTCGCGCGGCGCGCGCCAGCCGCGGGCCGGTGCCGCACGCAGGCGCGGGCCCAGGGCGATATGGCATTGCTGCGCGTCCTGCACGAGGCGGTCTTCCACGAGGTTGGGCAGGGCCAGGCGCAGCTTGGGCGTTGCCAGCGGCGGCACGTTGGCCGGCACCAGCAGCACGTCGGCGGCGGGCAGCAGCAGGATCAGGCGGTCGGCCCCGGGCAGCTCGTCGGGCCGCGACGTGCCTTCGCGCTGGATGCGCTGGGCGCCTTGCGCGCCTTCCTCGCGCACCAGCGCAAACGGCACGGAGGCCAGTGCCCCCGCCGACCAGCGTTCGGGCGATTGAATGGGCCGGTGCGGCAGGCGCACGTACAGGGAGGTCGTCAAACCGCTCCTCTATTGATTTTGAGAGTTTGGGTGCGGGCTATCCACGGAGCCGAGAGAGCCGTCCGCTCGCGCAAAACCCGCGATGCTGAACGATGCGGATGACAATACGGCGAAGGTCGGGGCCTGTCTATAACTGGCGGCTACACAAAAAGAGGGGTGTTGCAGCGTCGTCATGACGGAATCTCGTCGATACGGCGGACCCACACGATACGGGTGGCGGTATTGTTCACGGGGTCGCCGCGTGAAACAAGCGCCACTTCGCCGATCTGCGCACGCTCGTGGCGCGCCATCCCGTAGACCAGGAAATAGTGCGTCTGCACGTCGAGCAGGTTGGCCGCAGCCGTGGTGTCGGCCCCTGGCGCGATGCCGCGCAACTGGTTGGTGACGTCGCCGATGTTGCGGAAGTACGCGCGGTCGCGCGCCTGCACCAGCGCGCGTGCGCGGTCCAGCCCGAGGTTGGGGATCACGGCCGCCAGCACCTCGGCGCTGGCCGTGTTGGCGTTGATGGGCGTGCGCGTGGGCAGCACGATCACGTAGGGGCGCAGCTTGCGTACGATGTCGGCGGTGTAGCCGGGAATCGTCAGCAGGCTGTCGGCGCTGTCGAGCGGGCGCGGGCCGTTGCTCGCTTCGCTGCCGCCCCCGCTGTCTTCGCCGCCTGGCTGGCCGCCCTGGCTTCCTTCAACGGACTGGAAACCGCCCATCATCTGCGCCAGGTACGTCGCCGTGACGTTGGCCAGGCTCGGGTCGATGTTAAGCGACTGCAGCAGCAGCCCATACGCCTTGATGCCGTCCTTGTCGCGCGCGGTGACGACGGTGCGCGCGCCCAGCGTCTGCATCGTCAGCAGGTTCATCAGGTTGAAGCGCGCCTGGGCATCGAAGATGCGGCCCGACAGGTACGAGGCCTCGCCGGCGGTATCGGTGCGCAGCGAGCTGCCGAGAAAGTCCGACAGCTTGGTCTCCTGGATCGGCACGGCCCACACCTCGCCGAGGTGGTCGACCGCGCCGGTGCGGCGTTGATCGTCGCGCAGGATCAGGCGCGCCCAGTCGATGCCCGCGCGGGCGATCCACGTGGCCTGTGCCTTGAGGCGCTGGTTCTCGACCGCGCGGATCTCCACCTGCTGGCGCCACAGCATGCCCGAGACGATCACCACCGCGAGCGTGACGACCAGCAGCGCGGTGATGATGGCCGCGCCGCGCTGGCGTGATCCACGCTGGGGCCGTCGACGGGAGCATCGCGCCATGTCAGAGCCCCGTCATGCAGATGCGCGTGAAGCGCTGCGGCGTGCCTTGCGGCGTCATGCGCACGAGCAGGGCGAGTTCCATGGCGCGCACCGAAGCGGCCGGCACGACCACACCGGGGTTGTTGCCCGGCACGCCCGACGCCGCCGGGGTGGACGCCGACGGCAGGCCGCTCAGCGTGGTCGTATTGCTGCCGGCGGGAAACAGCGCCGCCGACAGCGTCCCGGCGTTGTCCATCCAGCCGCCGGGTTCGATCCAGGCGCGCGCGCTGATGCCTTCGACGTTGGTCGCCAGCACGTAGCGCGCCGCACCGGGGCCGCCCTGGCGCAAGCTGTCCAGCGCGCCGCGCAGGTCGCCGCGGTTGGTGATGGGCGCGCTCTGCAGACGTTCGAGCCGGCCGTCGACGATGCGGTAGACCACGACCTGCCACGCGGGCGGCTGGCCATCGTCGCGGCGGTCGCGCACCAGTAGCACGCGGTTCGCGTCCATCTCCACCGGTGCGCGCGACAGCGTGTTGGGGTCCGCCAGTTGCGTGCAATCGGCATCGAACTGGGCGTAGGCGGTCTTGAGCGCCTCGATGCGTTCGTCGCGCTGGGCCAGCGCCTCGTGCGTGCGCGTCATGCTGTCCAGCCCGCGCCAGGCGATGACGGCCAGGATGGCCAGCAGCGTGATCGCCACCAGCAGCTCGAGCAGGGTGAAGCCGCGTGCGCGGTGCTTAGAAGACATTGCGCGCGTCGTTCGGTAGCAGCGTCACGAGCCAGGCCAGGCGCACGGACTTGGAAGCATCGGCATAGACCGACACCTCGGCGCGGCGGAACACCGGGTTGGGCGTGGTCGCGATGGTTTCTTCGCACCACAGCTGCGTATCGCCCTGCGGGCACGCGAAGCCGCGCGCTCCCGGGTCGGGAAACGCGCGCGACAGGCGCAGGTTGGCGAGGTGGTTCTCGGCACTCCAGGTGGCGATCATGCGGGTCTGCAGCGAATCGCTGGCGGTGGTCATGCTGCCCATCGCGCGCATGGTGGCGGTCAGCGCCACGGCCACGATGGTCAGCGCGACGAGCACCTCGAGGAGGGTGAAGCCCCGCAGGGCGGAGCCACGCGGGCGGGTCATTGCGTTTCCGTCAGCACGCGGGGGCCGCCGTCCGACACCACATCGACGCGCGAACCCTGCGAGGTCAGCGCCACGCGCCAGGGCAGGCCGATGGCCTCGCGCCCGAACACCAGCCGCTGCGGGGCGCCGGGTGCGGCCGCTGCACCGGCGACGATCTGAACGCCATCCATGCCTTGCCGCCAGTGGCCGGGTGCCAGCACGTCGCGCGTGAGCAGACGCCAGCCGTTGGGTGTCGATTCGTAGAAGCGCCAGCCCTGCGTGTCGCCTTCCCAGGCCACGGGGCGCGAGGTCAGTTGCGCCTCTTCCTGCGCCAGCTCGATGAGTCGCGCCAGCTTCTGCGCGTCATCGTTCAGCTGCGAGCGCGGGTTGGGGGTGGCGTTCACTGCCACCACCCCCAGCACGATGCCGATGATGACCACCACCACCAGCAGCTCCAGCAGCGTGAAGCCCTGGAAGCGCCGGGCGCGGTGTCGGTTGCCGAGCATGGACGGTGATGGCCGATGGCGCGGGCTCAGTTGTCCCAGTTGCCGATGTCGGCGTCGTTGCCCGTGCCGCCGGCCTGGCCGTCGGCGCCAAAGCTGAAGACGTCCACTTCACCGCGCACGCCGGGGTTCAGATATTGGTACGGATGGCCCCACGGGTCTTTGGGCAGGCGTTCCAGATAGCCGCCGCCCTTCCAGTTGTTGGGGATGGGCTCGGTGGTCGGCTTGGTGACCAGCGCCGCGATGCCCTGTTCGGTGGTCGGGTAGCGGCCGTTGTCCAGGCGATAGAGCTTGAGCGCCTGCGAAATGGAAGCGATGTCCTGCTTGGCGGCGATGATGCGCGCCTCGTCGGGCCGGCTCATGATCTTCGGCACCACCAGCGCGGCGAGAATGCCCAGGATCACCACCACCACCATGATCTCGATGAGGGTGAAGCCGCGCGCCGCGCGGCGGGCGTGTCCGGCGAGGGCGCGCTGGCGGAAAGAGGAGCGAAGTTGGCCTTGCATCATGGCGAGAGAGTTGGCAATGGGAGTAAGAGACACAGTATATCTGTGACATATGACCATAGATCGCGCGGCACGGTCATGCAGCGCCCGCCGTAGAGCCCCTCCTCCAGGCCGTTCACCGAGCCGGCACGAATGGCGGATAGAATCAGCGCATTCCTACGGTGCTCCGGCCATTTCATGAACGCTCGACAGTCGTCTCGCCTGCTCAGCCTTGTCCTGTTTGCTGCCTTGTGCGCGCTGTTGACGCATTGGGTGCTGACGCTGTCGTCGCTGCGCTCGCTGAGTGTGCCGCGCGAGGCCCGCGTGGCCCAGACCGACGCACTCGAGACCGGGGCGGCCATCACGCTGTTCGGTGGCGGCCCGCAGAACGGCCCGCGCGACGTGCAGGTGATCGGCGTGGTGGCGGACCTGGCCGATGGCTCGGGCGCGGCGATCGTGTCGGTGGACGGCGGCGCACCGCAGGCCGTGCGGGCCGGCAAATCGCTGTCGTCGAACCTGAAGCTGGTCGCAATCAAGGCGCGCTCGGTGGTGATCGAGCGCAACGGTGCGCGCCAGGAGATTCCGCTGCCGGCCAGCGCCGTCGCCGCGGGCGTCTCGCCGGCCAATCGCAATGCCCCGGCCATGCCGTTGCCGCCGTCGGGCGCCGCGGCGCCGCTGTCGACCCCCGCCACGCCGCCTTCACCCGGGCCCGCGCCGTCGGTGGCGAACAACCCGGCCAACACGACCATGCCGGGGGCCATGCTGCCGATCGCCCCGTCGCAGCTGAATACGGGCGAGAACGGCGTGGCCGAGGGCGGCATTGCCGGCCCGCGCCATCGTGCGGCCGCCGCCGCGCGCAAGGGCGAGGCTACGCAGCCGGGGGCTCCGCAGCCGCCCCAGGAGTAAGCCCGCAGCGGCGCCGCCGTGCGGCGGCGCGCGCATATTACAGCGCATGTCATTGGGGTAACAGCGTGTAAAACACGGCAACGTGCCGTCATTGTCGGGTTCTAATCGGCTACACAGTCCATGTGAAAAGGAGCTGACCATGACCAACAAACGTGCTGTCCAAACCTTTCTTGCCACCTCGGCCCTGTTCCTCGCCATGTCCGGTGTGAACGTCCGTGCGCAGGAGGCCAGCGCCCCCGCTGCCAGCGCCCAGGCACCGGCTGCCGCACCGGCGCCGCAGTCGACCGGCCGCGCCGGCAAGCCGGGCCACCACGGCGGGCTCAAGGCCATCGACACCAACGGCGACGGCCAGGTCTCGCGCGACGAAGCCAAGGGTCATGCCTGGCTCGAGAAGAACTTCGACCAGATCGACACCAACCACGACGGCCAACTCAGCAAGGACGAGCTGGCCGCCTGGCACAAGGCGCACAAGGGCGAAATGCGCGAAAAGATGGCGCAGCGCTTCGACGCCAAGTTCAAGGCCGCCGACAAGGACAACGACGGCAGCCTGACCAAGGACGAGGCGCAGGCCGGCATGCCGCGCCTGGCGAAGAACTTCGACCAGATCGACGCCAACCACGACGGCAAGATCACGCCGGACGAGATCCGCGCATACATGAAGGCCCGCCACGATGCCCGCAAGGCGCAGCAGAACACGCCTGCGGCCGCGGCCATGCCGGGCGGCCCGTCTGCCACGAAGGGCGAATAACCCGACCGTTGCGGCACACGCGGCGCCTGCGGGCGCCGTTTTTCATGCGCGCAAAACAAAACACCCCGATGGCGAGCCACCGGGGTGCGGGTCCAGCAAGCGCGACGTTGAGGGCGTCAGGCCGGCTGATCGTCGGCCTTGAGCACGCCGCGGCGCATCTGGTCGAGTTCGATCGACTCGAAGAGCGCCTTGAAGTTGCCCTCGCCGAAACCTTGGTTGCCCTTGCGCTGGATGAACTCGAAGAAGATCGGGCCGAGCTGGTTTTCCGAGAAGATCTGCAGCAGCAGGTCGCCCGGCGCACCGTCGATCAGGATCTTGCGCTTCTTGAGTTCCGCCACGTTTTCGCCATGGCCGGGGATGCGCTTGTCGACCAGCTCGTAATACGTGTCGATCGTGTCGAGCAGCTTGATGCCGTTGGCGCGCAGTGCATCCACCGTGTGGTACAGGTTGGTCGAGCCCAGGGCGATGTGCTGGATGCCCTCGCCGTGGTACATGTCCAGGTACTCCTGGATCTGGCCCGGCTTCTCCGTCCCTTCCTCGTTGATGGGGATGCGGATGTTGCCGCACGGGCTCGTCATCGCCTTGCTCTTCACGCCCGTGACCTGGCCTTCGATGTCGAAGTAGCGCACTTCACGGAAGTTGAAGAAGCGTTCGTAAAACTCGGCCCATTCCTTCATGCGGCCACGGTAGACGTTGTGCGTCAGGTGGTCGATGTAGGTCAGGCCATGCCCGGTCGGGTTCGGGTTGGCGCCGGGGATCGGTACGAAATCGACGTCGTAGATGCTGATGTTGCCGATGTCGCCCGCCTTGGCGCCGTTCTTGCCCGTCCAGCGGTCGACCAGGTAGATCAGCGAATCGCCGATACCCTTGATGGCCGGAATGTTCAGCTCCATCGGGCCGCTGTGGGTGTCGAAGCCCCAGGCGCCGAGTTCCAGCGCGCGCTTGTAGGCGAACGCGGCGTCCTGCACGCGGAACGCGATCGCGCAGATCGACGGGCCGTGCAGGCGCGCAAAGCGCTGCGCGAACGAATCCGGCTCGGCGTTGATGATGAAGTTGATCTCGCCCTGGCGATACAGCGTCACGTTCTTGTGGCGGTGCTTCGCGATGGCGGTGAAGCCCATGTTCTCGAACAGCTTGCCCATGGCAACGGGGTCCGGCGCGGCGTATTCGATGAATTCGAAGCCGGCGGTGCCCATCGGGTTTTCCCAAGGCGTGAATTGCATGGCGATGTCTCCTGCGGGGGCCGCACGTGTGGGGTGCTGGCGCTTTGACGATCCTCGCAGTGTAGGAGTGTCAGGGAAAGCAAAAATTGCGAAGTTGTGCCCACCTTGCTAAATTTGCGCAAGAAAATTGCCGAATTGATTGGTGCGGAGCAACAAAATGAATAAAGTCGAGCTCGACAAGATCGACCGCAAGATCCTTGAGGTTCTCCAGCACAACGGCCGCCTCACCAACCTGGAGGTCGCCGAGCGGGTCAATCTGTCGCCCAGCCCGTGCTTGCGACGCATTCGCCGTCTGGAGGAGAGCGGCGTGATCCGGCAGTACGCCGCGCTGCTCGACCCGGCCAAGATCGGCCTGGGCCTGTCGGCGTATATCAACGTGCGGCTGGAAAAGCAGGGCGGCGCGCCCAAGGGAAAGGGGCCGTCCGACCTGTTCCGAGCGGCCGTCGCGACGTGGCCCGAGGTGGTCACGTGCTACGCCATGACCGGCGAGATGGATTACCTGCTCAAAGTGTTCGTGGAAGACATGGAGCACTTCGCGCGCTTCATCCGCGACCAGCTGCTCGCGCACCCGGCGGTGATCGATGTGAAGAGCAGTTTTGCTTTGGAACGGATCAAGGATACGACGGCGTTGCCGGTGGTGGTTTGAGGCGAATCACGTTGGCGCGGAACGCTGGATGATCTGTCCGCGCACCATGGCCGTAGGCGCCGTCTGAAGATTCCCGCCGTTGTTGTGAACGTTGCCGGACACCATACCCCGTAGCTCGACGGTGCCCCCTCGACGATCACGTCGCCTGCCATCATGCCGGGAATCACTGCAGTACCAGATTCGCATCCCGCGAAAGCCGCCACTTCCCATCCGCGCCCTTGCGCAGGATCGTCAGCGTATAGCCGGACCGCCGCACCGTCTTTCCGTCCGGCATCGTCATGCTGATGCGCAGGAAGTTCCGCAGATACGCCACCTCACCAAACACCTGCACCTCCTGAATGTCGCTCGTGCCGTCGACCTGCACGTCCTTCATACCGCCGGACATCTTGGCAAAGGCTTCCTTGCCGAAGGGCGGCTGGCCGGGCGTCATGAAGACCGCGTCGTCGGTCATGAGGCTCAGCACGGTGGCGACGTCGCCGGTCTTGCTGGCGGCGAGCCAGGTGTCCACTACGTTGCGGATGGCGCGTTCGTCGTCGGTCATGGCGATGCGGGTGTCGGTGGGGCGGGGCATTCACTCTACACCGCACGCGGGGGCGCGGACGACCCTGCCCCTCGTTGGCAGTTCTGCTGTCGAGGGGCAGGGTCGCCAGCGCGGGGCGCAGGAGGGTTAAGGGGCGTTGATGTCGGCGCTTCAGCGGCTACTGGCTGGCAGTCGGATCGTCCTTCGGATCGACGTACTTGATATCCAGCGGGCCGGTGCCGTGGATCTGCACCACGGTCGTCGACTTCGTGAACGCGTAGTGATGCGCGCCACCGGGCAGGTAGTGGTAGCCGCCTGCCTTGAGGGCGTGCGCCGCGCCCATGTCCATCGTGTCGCCGGCACCGAGGTAGAGCGTGCCGGAGATCACCGTGAGGTTCTCGGTCTGCGAGTGCCAGTGCGGCGGCACCTTGTAGCCGCCGGGCGCCTTCAGGCGGACGACGTACGGCCCCTCCTTGGATGGGTCGCCCTGCAGCACTGCGAGCTTGGCGCCCTTGGGCAGACCGGGCGGCGCGTCGACCCACTTCATGGCGGACGGGTTTGTCATCGCCATGTTGCTCATGGCGGCGTCCTGGGCGTTGGCGGGCAACGCGGCCGCGTACAGCAGGGCCGCAGCAAGCAGCGGCAATCGCACGGAGGATGTGTTCATCGTCGTCTCCTTCTGGCCTTGGCATCGGCTCGCAGGCGACCGGCGCGGTCGCCTTGAAGGGCGAGAGGTGCCTTGCCCTCATCGTAGGGAAGCGACCCGTGCGGCTGACAAGCGCGCAATTGCACTAGGGCCGTCCATTTGGGACGGGGCGCGCCGGGCACAGGCGCCCGGCCGCGCGGTCTCAGGCGGCCATGGCCTCGGGATAGACGCGGATCTCCAGCGCATGGCCATCCGGATCATCGAAGTAGATGGCCGTTGCCATGCCGCGTGCGCCGTGGCTTTGTCCAACCTGGCCGTTGCGCCGGTCGAACGGCGAGCCGCCATAGACGATGCCGCGCTCGATGAGCCGTGCGTGGATGGCATCGAACGACGCGCGGTCGAGGCTGAAGGCGAGGTGTTCGACCTCCAGCGTGTCGACCTGCCGCAGATCCAGCGTCAGGTCGTCATTCACCCGCACAACATCGAATGGCCCCATGCGCCCCTCGTGCGCGAAGCCGAGCACCTGCGTGTAGAAGGCGACGGAGCGGGCGGTATCCCGCACCCGCAAGATGGTGTGATCGAGCACAATCATGGCGAATCTCCTGTTAGCCGACATAGCGAGCGATGACCATGCACACCAGCGCCACGGCCAGCAACGGCGCCGCAACGCGATGCGCCAATGCGGGCCGCTTGCGCAGCGCTCCTTGCACGCCGACCGCAACGATGGCCGCCAGGGCGCCCATCATCAGCACCGTGCGCGGCCAGCCGAGCAGCCCGGCGTGGACGAACGCGCCCAGCGCCACGCCGGTGAGCACGGCCACGGTAGCCGCGCCCATCTGCGGGCGGAACATGACAGCGGCATTGGCGCCGCCGGTGCGGGCGAGCATGAAAGTGGACCCGGCCCAGAACACCGTGGCCATGGCGTGAAGCGCAATCAGCAGAATCCATCCAAATTGCATGACGACTCCCCGTTTGAAGGTGATGGATTGACGCCAGAACAGCGCGCCGACCGGTGTGCCACTCTTTGACATCGAATAGTTCGATATCTATCATAGACGGGTATGAAGCCAATGCAAGCCCATAGCGTTCCTGTGGGATTCCTCCTCGCGCAGACGGCCAAGACCACGGCCCGCGCATTTGACGATGCGCTGCAGGCACACGGCGGCTCGCTCCCGGTCTGGCTGATCCTGAAAGCGCTGATGCAGGGCGGACACCGCACGCAGGCCGAGCTGGCCGCCACGGTCGGCGTGCAGGGGCCGACGCTGACGCACCACCTCAACGGCATGGAAAAGGGCGGCCTGCTGGTCCGCAGCCCGCTGCCGGAGAACCGCCGCGTGCATCAGGTGGCGCTCACGGACGCCGGCCGCGCCCTGTTCTTCAAGCTGCGCGATGCGGCAATCGCATACGACGCGCGCCTGCGCGCCGGCATCGACGAAGCCGATCTGGACGTGTTTCGTGCGGTGCTGCGCAAGATGGCGGCAAACGTGGGCGCGTCGCCGGAAGACGAGGCCGCTGGCTGAAGTTGGGCGCGCCAACAAAAACGCCCGGTCAGAGCCGGGCGTTTTCTTTGGCGGGATCGATCAGACGGTGCGCTTTTGCGGCACCAGCGAGCGCCAGAAGCGCTGGCCGAAGCGGCGTGCATTGCGCAGGTTGCGCTTGAGCAGGTAGTCGAGGTCGGCCACCTGTTCGTCGATGGCCTCGCTCAGTACGCTCATCGTGTCGGCGGGCGGCAGTTCCAGGTACGCATCGGCCTCGCCATAGGCGTATTGCACGCGCATGCCGGCTTTCTTGGCGATGTGCATCATGGCCGCGTTGCGCGACAGGCAGTGCATGTACAGCGTGCGCACCTTCGTGTTGCGGCCGTGGATGGCGGCACGCTGGAACAGCGCGCTACCCACGCCCTTGCCGCGCGCCGATTCCGACACCGACACGCCAAACTCGGCCACGCGCCCCTGCGGGTTGTCGCGCAGATACGCGAGGTGGCCCACGCCGACCAGCTCCAGCCGGTCGTCATACACGCCAAAGACCTTGTCGTGGTCGAAGTCGATGCTGTCGACGTACGCTTCGATCACGTGATTGCCCACCACCTGGCCAAAGCGCAGCAGGCGGTCTTCTTCGCCCAGGGCCAGCAGGTGTTTGAGCAGGCGCGACCGATGGTGCGCGGCAAGCTCACGCACCAGCACGGTGGAGCGCGGCGCCCCTTGCGCCGCTTCGGTCTTGTCGATGTCGTCCTGGGTGACGACGCCGATGGCCTTGCTCAATTCGAGCGGGTTCACGACAGGGTTTCCTATTCCGAGCGCCCCTCCACGCGGGGTCGCGAAGTGATCAGCCGAAGGCGGAACATCCGCCTTGGGGGCACGCAAGCGGCATGCGCCCGCGTGTTGTGCAACGCACCATGCGATTGTAGGCCAATCAGGGATTTCCCGTAAGCCTCGTGTCAGCTTCCTGCCGAGAAAGCCTCGTCACCCCTTGATCTAGCGCGGGTGAGTGCCGGCCCGCAAGATGTTGTGTGTAAGCAACGCTCAATGCTGCGGTGCGCAAAAGCGAAGCGGCGAGCGCTTTCCAGACGAGGTTTTCCTCTCCGTTTTGCAAGCGGCGGGACCGGTCCCGCAACGCCGCTCCACAGTAGCCGTGCGAAGATGCGCCATCAAGCCGCCGCCGTCTCCGGATTTTCCATGACTTCTTCGCGCATTCTCGTGGTCTACGCGCATCCTGCCCCGCGCCGCTCCCGCGTCAACAAGCCGTTGGCGCGCATGCTGGCCGGCCTGCCCGGCGTGGCCATGCACGACCTGTACTGGCATTACCCCGACTTCGATATCGATGTGCGCACCGAGCAGGAAGCACTGGAGGCGGCCGAGGTGCTCGTCCTGCAGTTTCCGGTGCAGTGGTATGCCACGCCGTCGCTGCTCAAGGAGTGGATCGACGTGGTGTTCGAGATGGGCTGGGCCTATGGGCCGGGCGGCACGGCGCTGCGCGGCAAGCACATGATGGTGCTCGCCACCGCCGGTGGCCGGGCGCATGCGTACAGCCAGGACGGCATCCATGGCCATGCGCTCGACATGTTCCTGCTGCCGCTGCAGCAGACCGCCGCGCTGTGTGGCATGCACTGGCAACCTCCGCATGTGCTGCACGACGCCGACGACGCGCCCGACGAGGCCATCGACGCCCACATTGCCCGCGTGCGTGCCGCGCTGCAGCCTTGGCTGCCCGAAGGGCACGCTGCCACGAGCGTCCGGGCCTGACGCTCCCTGACCTTTTCGCTCATGCAATCGCACGACCTGCTCGTCAATTTCGTCATCTACCTGGCTGCGGCCGTGGCCGCGGTGCCGCTGGCGCGCCGGCTGGGGTTGGGTTCGGTGCTCGGCTACCTGCTGGCCGGCGTCATCGTCGGGCCGTGGGGGCTGCGGCTCATCACCAATGTGCAGTCGATCCTGGATTTTTCGGAATTCGGCGTCGTGCTGATGATGTTCGTGATCGGCCTGGAGCTCGAGCCGGCGCGGCTATGGTCGCTTCGGCGCAGCATCTTCGGCTATGGCGGGCTGCAGTTGGCGGTATGCGCGCTGGCCGTCGGCCTGGCGGTGATGGCCGTCGGACAGCCGTGGCGCGCGGCCGTGGTGGCGGGGCTGGGGCTCGCGCTCTCGTCCACGGCGATTGCGCTGGCCACGCTCACCGAACGCAACCTGATGCGCACGCCGGCAGGCACGGCCAGCTTCGGCATCCTGCTGTTCCAGGACATTGCGGCCATCCCCATGATCGCCCTGCTGCCGCTCCTGGCGCCCGACACGGGCGACGCCTCGGGCGCACACAGCTGGATGGCCGCCGCCAAGGCGGTGGGCGTGGTCGCAGCGGTCATCTTTGGTGGCCGCACGCTGCTGCGGCCCGTGCTGCGTGCCATCGCGCGCACCAACATGCGCGAGATGTTCACCTCCTTCTCGCTGCTGCTGGTGGTGGGCATCGCGCTGCTGATGCACAGCGTGGGCCTCTCGATGGCGCTCGGTGCCTTCATCGCCGGCGTGCTCCTGGCCGATTCCGAATACCGCCACGCGCTGGAAACCGACATCGAGCCGTTCAAGGGTTTGCTGCTGGGGCTGTTCTTCCTGGCCGTCGGCATGTCGATCGACTTCGGCGTGCTGATGCGCCAGCCGCTGGCGGTGGCGGTGTTCGTGGCGGTGTTCCTGGTCGTGAAGATCGGTGCGCTGCGCGTGCTCGCCACGCGCTTCGGTATTGCGCGCGGGCAGGCGTGGCTGTTCGCGTTCCTGCTGTCGCAGGGCGGTGAGTTTGCGTTCGTGGTGTTTGGCCCCGGCGTCGCCGGCGATGTGCTCGGCCAGGAGATGGCCGCCACGCTGAACCTGGTCGTGGCGCTCTCGATGGCCGCCACGCCGCTGCTTCTGCTGCTCCACGACAAGGTGCTGATGCCGCGGCTGATGGACGGCAAGAAGCGCGCGCCCGACGCCATCGGCCCGCAGGATAACGAGGTCATCATCGCCGGCTTCGGCCGCTTCGGCCAGATCGTCGGCCGCATGCTCTACAGCCAGGGCTACAGTGCGACCGTGCTCGACCACGACCCCGACCAGATCGACATGCTGCGCCGCTTCGGCTTCAAGGTGTTCTACGGCGACGCCACGCGCATGGACCTGCTCGAAACCGCCGGTGCCGACAGGGCCCGCATGATGGTCGTCGCCATCGACGACATGGAAACCAGCCTGGAAGTCGTCGACCGCGTGCGCGAGCGCTTTCCGCACCTGCAGCTGTACGTGCGGGCGCGCAACGTGTCGCACGTGTATCAGCTGCGCGACCGCGGCGTGCACGTGATCGAGCGCGAGATGTTCGAGGGCTCGCTCATGCTGGCGCGTCGTGTGCTCGAGGGCCTGGGCAAGGCGCCGTACGAGGCGCACCGCATCGCACAGACCTTCCGCCGCCATACGCTCAACTCGATAGACCAGGTCTACCCCGTGTATCGCGACCAGAAGAAGCTGGTCTCGCTCGCCCAGCAGGGCCGCGATGAACTGGCCGAGATGTTCCAGCGCGACCGCGTGCAGCGCAAACGCCTGCGTGAATCCGGCATGCCGTGGGGCGAGGGCGATGTCCACAGCGAGGTGGAAAGCACACAGCCCGACGCCGGCCTCGCCAACGAAGTCGACGGCGGCGAGCCCGGCACGCCGATCGACTGCCCGGCGCGCGCGGGCCTCCGCCGGGACGACTGATGCGGGGCTGCCCAGACAAAAAAAGGAGCGGCCCGGCGCTCCTTTTTTGTTTGGGCCGATCGGGCGGCGCGCTACACCGCCACGCTCACATTGCGCCGCAGCTCGCACGTGGCAAGCGAGTCCGCATCGCCGCGCAGCAGCAACTGGCCGTTGCCGATCAGTTCCCGGCAGCGCCAGAAGACGAACCAGTCGCTGGCGAGCAGTCCGTCGATGGCGCCCATGATGCTGCCGACCACGTCGCGCGCGCTGGCCCAGTCGGTGGGCACGTGCTCAAGGATCACCTCGTCCACGGTGCCGTACGACACCGGCACCAGCGTGTTGCCTTTCCAGAGGCGCACGTCGGCGTTCTCGCGCACGGTCTGCTGCCATTCGTAGGCCAGCCGCCCGATACGCAGCACCGACACCGGCGCGATGGTCGAAAACCGCCGCGCCAGCCGCGCCCCCGAATACATGCCGATGGCCGTGAGCGGCCCCTGGCCGTTGGGCGCCTCAAGTTCACGCACATCCATGCCGACTTCATTGATGCGCTGGGGCGATTGATGCAGGTGGAACGCCACGCGGCGCAGCATGAGCTGGTCCGAGGCGCTCTGGCCGTGCCAGATGGCGACTTCGGTGGCGGCTTCGCGCAGATCCGCCAGCGACGCCAGGGCGTCGCGCATCTCGGAAGCGAAGTCGATGTTGCTGCTCGGCGCCACACGCTGCCAGAAGCCCGAGCGCGCCATCGCCACGCTGTCGACGTCGGCCAGCGGCCCGACGGCAAGATCGTCGCGCAGTACGACTACGGAATCGGGGCGGCCAGCCTGTGCGAGCGCCTGCTTGAGCGTGGCGCCAGCAACATCGCCGTTGACGACATGGATGTATTGCATGGCAACAATTGTAGCGAGAGTGTTGCCGCTTCGCTTTCGTTTTGCGCAGGTCTGGCGGTATTCCCTTGCGCTGCGTCATCGTGCTTGCCGAAAGGGCGGATAACCCCACGGGCAACGCTCAGGACGGCGTGCGAGAATCGCCGTTTTGTTGCAGACCATAACTAAGAACAGGTGAGGAAACAGCCATGAACCTTCCGTCGTTCGGGCAGCGAATGCGCCCCTTGATGTTGTCCGTGCTGGTGGCCGCCGGCGCGCTGGCGGCCGGTCAGGCCGCAGCCGTGCCGCCCGCCGAGATCTACAAGCGGGCTCAGCAGGAAAAGCCCGCGCTCATCGAGACCATGAAGACGCTGGTGTCGATCGAATCCGGCAGCAAGGACATCGAAGGCCTGGACAAGATCGCCGGCGTGATTGCGGAACGTTTGCGCGCCCTGGGCGGCGAGGTCAAGCTGATCGACCCGAGCGACCACGCTTACCGCATGGCCGACACGCCCGAGAAGATCGGCAAGATGGTGCTGGCGCGCTTCAAGGGCGACGGCAAGCGCAACATCATGCTGATCGCCCACATGGACACCGTCTACCTGAAGGGCATGCTCGCGCAGCAGCCGTTCCGCATCGACGGCGACCGCGCCTACGGCCTGGGCATCGCCGATGACAAGAACGGCGTGGCGGTCATCCTGCACACCATCGCCATCCTGCAGGCCGTCAACTTCAAGCAGTACGGCACGCTCACGGTGCTGATCAACGGCGACGAAGAGATCAGCTCGCCAGGCGCGCGCGCCATGCAGGCGAAGCTGGGCGCCGAGCAGGACGCCGTGTTCTCGTGCGAAGGCACGCGCGTGACGTCGGACAAGCTGTCGCTGGCGACCAGCGGCATCGGCGCGATCCTGCTGGATGTAAAGGGCAAGGCCTCGCACGCTGGCGGCGCACCGGAGCAGGGCCGCAACGCACTGTACGAACTGTCGCACCAGGTGCTGCAGATGCGCGATCTCTCCAGGCCCGAGACCGGCCTGAAGGTGAACTGGACGGTGGCGCAGGCGGGCACCAACCGCAACGTGATCCCCGCTGTGGCCAGCGCCCAGGCCGATGTGCGCCTGCTGCGCGCGGCCGACGCCGACAAGCTGGAAGAGACCATCAACGAGCGCATCAAGAACAAGCTGATCCCCGACACCCAGGTGACGGCCCGCTTCGAACGCCGCCGCCCGCCGCTGGAAGCCACGCCCGCGTCGCGCGCGCTGGCCGAGCATGCGCAGAAGATCTACGGCGAACTGGGCAAGACGCTCGAGATTGACGACAAGGCCGAAGGCGGCGGCACCGATGCCGCGTTTGCCGCGTCGAAGACCAAGGCGCCGGTGATCGAGCGCTTCGGCCTGGCGAGCTTTGGCGCGCACTCCAACGATGCCGAATATGTCGATCTCAATTCGATCGTGCCGCGCCTGTATCTGCTCACCCGCATGATCATGGACGTGTCGCGCGACCGCACCGGCGCCGCCAGGTAACCGCACTGCAACGCGGCGCGTAAGCCTTACACGCGCCGCGGTACACGTCCCTCGCGAAGCCGCCGTCCGGTGGCTTCCACTGCCCGGGTGCCGGGTATTCCGCTTGCTTTCCCCTGACGCATGTCTTCAACTCCGGCCCCCCGCGCCGGTGGAGCACGCGACATGACAGAGCATCGGCCGGACCCTGCCCATGAATCGGATGGATCACCCACGCGGCCGAGCCGGCGTGGCTTTCTGCAAGGCGCTGCGGTAGCGGCCACGGCGCTGGCGCTGGCGCACGATGCGCCTGGCGCACAACGCTCGGCGGCGGCGCCCGCCCGCGCGCCGGCCGCCCTTGCGCCGGCGCGGCCGGTGTCGCTCAACATCAACGGCAAGCCGTATGCGCTGTCCCTGGAGCCGCGCGTGACGCTGCTCGACGCGCTGCGCGAAGTGCTCGGCCTGACCGGCACCAAGAAGGGTTGCGACCGCGGCCAGTGCGGCGCGTGCACCGTCCTCGTGAATGGCCGGCGCATCAACAGTTGCCTGACGCTGGCGATCATGCACGAAGGGGACGCGGTCACCACCATCGAAGGCCTGGCGCGTGCGCATGACGGGGCGGTCGAC
Source organism: Ralstonia sp. RL (assembly GCF_001683835.1). Taxonomy (NCBI): domain Bacteria; kingdom Pseudomonadati; phylum Pseudomonadota; class Betaproteobacteria; order Burkholderiales; family Burkholderiaceae; genus Ralstonia; species Ralstonia sp. RL. Next base: position 48,388 of record NZ_LWRX01000019.1, read on the forward strand.
CGGGCCTCGCTGCATCCCATGCAGGCCGCGTTCCTCGAGCACGACGCCTTCCAGTGCGGCTATTGCACGCCGGGGCAGATCTGCTCGGCGGTGGCGGTGCTGGAGGAGGCGCGGCGCGGCATGCCAAGCACCGTCACGTCGCCAGTCGCGCTGGGCAACCAAGGCCCGGTGACGCTCACCGAGGACGAGATCCGCGAACGGATGAGCGGTAACCTCTGCCGTTGCGGCGCGTACCCCAATATCGTGGCGGCGATTCGCGTGGTGGCTGCCAAACCGGGCAACACCGTTTGAGGAGGCGCCATGCAATCGATTGCCTATGACCGTGCGTCTTCCGTCGAGGCCGCCGTGCGCCTGGGCCGTGAGCCCGGCGCGCGCTATATCGGCGGCGGGACGAATCTGCTGGACCTGATGAAGGGCGGCGTCGAGCAGCCCCAGCGGCTGGTGGACGTGAGCCGCCTGCCGCTGGCCGACATCCGCCAGTTGCCCGACGGCAGCCTGCGCCTGGGCGCGATGGCGCGCAACGCCGACACGGCGGCGCATCCGCTGGTGCGTACGCATTACCCGCTGCTGGCCGAGGCGATCGTCTCCGGCGCCTCGGGCCAGTTGCGCAACATGGCGACCAACGGCGGCAACCTGATGCAGCGCACGCGCTGCCATTACTTCTACGACACTGCGTATCCGGCTTGCAACAAGCGGCAGCCGGGCTCCGGCTGCGCGGCGCGCGAAGGGTTCAATCGCATGCACGCCATCCTCGGCGCGAGCGAGGCGTGCGTCGCGACACATCCGTCCGACATGGCCGTCGCGTTGACCGCCCTGGATGCCACGGTGGTCGTGCACGGTGCGCATGGTGAGCGCCGCGTTCCGATCGAGGCCTTCCATCGCCTGCCCGAAGCGCACCCCGAAGCCGACACCACGCTCGCACCCGGCGAGTTGATCGTCGCCATCGATCTGCCGCCGCCGGTGTTCGGCACGCATGTGCACTACCTGAAGGTGCGAGACCGCGCGAGCTATGCGTTTGCGCTGGTGTCGGTGGCGGCGGCGCTGGCGTTGCAGGCGGATGGGCGGACGATCCGCGAGGCGCGCATCGCCTTGGGCGGCGTGGCGCACAAGCCGTGGCGCGCGCACGGGGCCGAGCAGATGCTGGCGGGGCAGGCCATCGACCCGCAGCTGTTTGCCCAGGCCGGTGCGCTGGCGGTGCAGGGTGCGCAGCCGCTGCGCGACAACGGCTTCAAGGTGCCGCTCGCCCGGCGCGCCGTGGCGCGCGCGCTGGCTGTCGCGGCCAACCCGACGGGAGGTGTGGCATGAGCAACGTCGGCCAACCGCTGGACCGTACCGATGGCCTGCTCAAGGTGACGGGGCAGGCGCGCTACTCCGCGGAGTTCCAGTTGCCGCGCCTGGTGCATGCGGTCCTGGTGCAGAGCACCGTACCGGCCGGCCGCATCACGCGGGTCGACACGCACGTCGCGCAGGCCATGCCCGGCGTGCTGCTGGTGATGACGCATGAGAACGCGCCGCGCCTGCCCAACGGCGGCAAGCCCGCGCTCGAGCCGCCGGCCGGCCGCGTGCTGTCGCTGCTGCAGGACGACCAGGTGCACTACAACGGCCAGCCGGTCGCGCTGGTGGTGGGCGACACGCTCGAGCACGCTCAGGCCGCGGCTCGCATGGTGCGCGTGGAGGTCGCGCAGCAGCCGGCGCGGCTCGATTTCGAGACGGCCCGCGCGGATGCGCACTCGCCGGGCAAGGTGCAGAACCAATCGGCGGACACCACGCGCGGCGACATGGCCTCCGGCATGGCGCAGGCCGCGCAGCGCATCGAGGCCGTCTACGGCACGCCCATGGAAACGCACAACCCGATGGAGCCGCACGCCACGATCGCCGTGTGGGATGGCGACGCGCTCACGCTGTACGACAGCACGCAGTACGTCTCGGGCGTGCGCCGCACCGTCGCCAAGACGCTGGGCATGTCGCCCGACAAGGTGCGGGTGGTGTGCCCGTTCGTGGGCGGCGGGTTCGGCTGCAAGGGCTCGGTGTGGTCGCATGTGGTGCTGGCGGCGATGGCGGCGCGGCAGGTCGGACGGCCGGTCAAGGTGGCGCTGGAGCGCCCGCAGATGTTCGGCCCCGTCGGCGGACGTCCGCGCACCGAGCAGCGCATCGCACTGGGCGCCGCCCGCGATGGCCGCTTCACCGCCATCTCGCACGATTCGCTGACCACCACGTCGATGATCGAAGACTGGACCGAGCCGTGCGCCATCGTCACGCGCATGCTGTACGAGACGCCCAACCAGCGGACCACGCATCGGCTGGCGCGCCTGAACATTGGTACGCCGACGTTCCAGCGCGCCCCCGGCGAGGCCACCGGCACGTTTGCACTCGAAGTCGCGCTCGACGAAATGGCCTACGCGCTGGCCATCGACCCTGTTGAGCTGCGCCTGCGCAACGACGCCCGGCAAGATCCGGAAAAGCGCCTGCCGTGGTCGAGCAAATCGCTGGCGGCGTGCTACCGCTCCGGTGCAGAACGTTTCGGCTGGGCGCGACGCGATCCGCGGCCGGGCAGCATGCGCGAGGGCAAGACGCGCATCGGCTGGGGCATGGCCACCGCCACGTACCCGGCCAACCGCAGTCCGGCCGGGGCCGCCGCGCGGTACTTGCCGGACGGCACGGCGCAGGTCGAATCGGGCTCGCAGGACCTCGGCACCGGCACCTACACGGTGATGACGCAGGTGGCGGCCGATGCCATGGGGCTGCCCGTCGACCGCGTGCACTTCGATCTGGGCGACACGCGCATGCCGGAGGCGCCGGTGTCAGGCGGCTCGCAGAGTGCGGCCAGTGTGGCGCCGGCCGTGCAGGCAGCGGGCCAGCAGGCGCGCGATGCGTTGATTGCCGTGGCGATTGCCGATGCGAGCTCGCCGCTGCATGGGCTGGGCGCCGGCGACATCACCGTGGCGGACGGCATGCTCACAGCCCGCAGCGGGGCGCGCGAGCCCGTCGCGGCCGTCGTTGCGCGCCACGGCCGTCCCATCGAGGCGACGGCCAAGGTCCAGCCGGGCGAAGAGAAGCAGAAGTTCTCGATGCACTCGTTCGGTGCGGTGTTTGCCGAAGTGCGTGTCGATGCGGACCTGGGGGTGATCCGCGTCTCGCGCATCGTGGCGAGCTATGGCGTGGGGCGGCTGCTCAACGCGAAGACCGGGCGAAGCCAGCTACTGGGCGGCATTGTGTGGGGCATGGGCATGGCCCTGTTCGAAGCGAGCCTGCTCGACCCGCGCTACGGTCGCATCGTCAACAACAACCTCGCGGAGTACCACGTCCCCGTCAACGCCGACGTGCCCGACATCGACATCCTCGTGCTCGATGAGGCCGACCCGCACATCAACCCCCTTGGCGCCAAGGGTATCGGCGAGATCGGCATCACGGGCGTGCCGGCGGCGATTGCCAACGCCGTCTATCACGCCACCGGGCGGCGTGTGCGCGAACTCCCGATCACGCTCGACAAGCTCATCTGAGCGAGCGCGCATGAAAAAGCCCCGCTGGCGCATCACCGGCGGGGCACGCGGGCCAAGAGGCGGAAAACGGAGGATGCCTGGAGACCGGCCCGTAAGTCGTACTGCCGATCAAGGCCTCAATTCGGTACTGGATACCCGTAGACCGTGCCGCCGCCCTCGCGGGAGCGGCCGGCGGGGTCGCTGCGCATGCCTTCGCTGTACGGATCGAAGCGGCCGCTGCGCGCGCCTTCTGTATAGGTGTCGAAACGGCCGGTGCGGGCGCCGTCGCTGTACACGTCGAACCGCTGGGCCAGTGCTGCCTGGCCAAACACTTCCACGCGGCTGGCCTGCGCCCAAGCGCCGCCTGCCGCCATGGCACCTGCCGCCAATAGCGCGGCCAACCCAATCTGCCTGAGTCGCATGGCGAACTCCTTCTTCAACTGATTTTCGATGCTGTTTTAGCGTGGTCTTTGTCTGCGTCCTGCCACGGACTGAAGCCTAGGTCAGCGCGCATACCGCATCCACGGTGGTGCGACGAACGGTTTGTTGTTGGCGCCGAAATGATGCAAGCCGGTGTGAATGGCGGTGAAAAACGCCTCAGTGGGTGGGCTGCCGCGGCAATTTCCTCGCCTTTTTATCTAATCAATCCGTGCTGGCGGGGCATGCTGCGGGTCTTTGTGCACCACAGCAGGGCGGCACGAGGTGGCAGGCCTTGTCAGAGGCGGTT
>NZ_LWRX01000204.1:0-9441 GCF_001683835.1 Ralstonia sp. RL
TACTTTTCTTTGTCTTGCCAAAGAAAAGTAGGCAAAAGAAAGGCGCGCCCGAGACGGCGACCCCTTCCTTGAATTTGTGTAACCGGGCGGAGAGGAAGGCAAACTCGCTTCGCTCAGACAAGCCTCCCTCTTTTTTCCGCCCGCTTACACAAATTCAAGGCGCCATCTAGGGCAGGAACGTCAACGGCCGAACCGTTGGTGTGCGGGCCCTGGTGGCTCTTGTTTGTTGCTGTTGCTGCTCGCTCTGCTTCGCGTTGTGCTGCTGATTCCTACTGCAGTTGTGCTCTGATTGTTTGGCCGTTGGAGCCCTAGATGGCGCCTTGAATTTCTGTTGCAGAGAGGAAAAAGAGAGGAGGCTGTCTGAGCGAAGCGAGTTTGCCTCCTCTCCCTCTCTGCGACATAAATTCAAGGAATCCTTCGCCATCTCGGGCGCGCCTTTCTTTGCTTACTTTCTTTGGCAAGACAAAGAAAGTGAGTCGGCCCCGGCAGGGGCCGAAAGGGAGGCAGACCACCAACAAAAAACCAAGACCCACCCCCACAACAAAGCATCAGTCCGCCGGCGTAATGTCGATATGGCAATGCGACGAATGCGAGTGCGAAGCATCAGCGCTTTGATGCAGATGATCCTGCACCTCCACCCGCATCCCCAACCGCGCCAGCAGCTTCCGATCCGCATCGGCCTCCGGGTTATCCGTCGTCAGCAGCTTCTCGCCATAGAAGATCGAGTTGGCGCCCGCCATGAAGCACAGCGCCTGCAGCGCATCGTCCATCGCCTCGCGGCCAGCGGAGAGCCGCACCATCGCCTTGGGCATCGTGATGCGCGCCACGGCAATCGTGCGCACGAAATCAAACGGATCCAGTTCTTCGTTGCCCGCCAGCGGCGTGCCTTCCACCTTCACCAGGTTGTTGATGGGCACCGAGTCCGGATACGGCTCCATGTTCGCCAGTTCGGCGATCAGGCCCGCGCGCTCGTGCACCGATTCCCCCAATCCGACGATGCCGCCGCAGCACACGTTGATGCCCGCTTCGCGCACGTGTTCGAGCGTGTCGAGCCGATCCTGATACGTGCGCGTGGTGATGATCTCGCCATAGAACTCGGGCGCGGTATCGAGGTTGTGGTTGTAGTAGTCCAGGCCCGCTTCCTTCAACTGCACGGCCTGTTCCTGCTTCAGCATGCCGAGCGTCACGCAAGTCTCCAGCCCCATCGCCTTCACGCCGCGCACCATCTCAGCCACGGCGTCGAGCTGATGCGGTTTCGGGTTGCGCCACGCGGCGCCCATGCAGAAGCGGCTGGCGCCGTTCTGCTTGGCCCGTGCGGCGGCTTCGAGCACCGCGTCGACCGGCATCAGCTTTTCAGCCTCGACCCCGGTGTCGTAGCGCGCCGATTGCGGGCAGTACGAACAGTCTTCGGGGCAGCCGCCGGTCTTGATGGACAGCAGCGTCGACAGCTGAACCGCATTCGCATCAAAGTTGGCGCGGTGCACCTGCTGCGCCTGGAACAGCAGGTCGTTGAACGGCAGGGCGAACAGCGCTTCGATGGCTTCGCGGCTCCAGCGGGCGTTGGGATTCTGCCCGGGCGTGGGCGGCACCTTGGCGGCGTTCGGCACGAAGTTCAGTGGAGTGGATTGCATGAGGACTTCCTTCAAGTGATGCGTGGTTTCGTTGTTATGCGGGTCAGGCCGGCAGCAGCCAGTTCGGCTTGCGCTTGCCCAGGAAACTCTGCACGCCTTCGCGGCCTTCTTCCGAGGCGCGGATGGCGGCGATGCGCTCGGCGGTATCCGCCAGCAAGGCGTCGTTGACGGCGGCGCCAGCCACCTCACGCACCAGGCGCTTGCTCTCGCGAACGGCATTCGGGCTGTTGGCGACGAGCGCGGCTGTAATGTCGCCCACCTTGGCGTCGAGCGCGTCTGCGTTCACGAGTTCATGCACGAGGCCCAGGCGATGCGCCTGCGCGGCGGAGAAACGCTCGGCGGTGATGAAGTAGCGGCGCGATGCCTGCTCACCCAGCGCGCGGATCACGTATGGGCTGATGGTGGCCGGGATCAAGCCAAGCTTCGCTTCCGACAGGCAGAAGTTGGCGGTATCCACCGCGACGACGATGTCGCACGCGGCGACCAGGCCGACGCCGCCGGCATACGTGTCGCCCTGCACGCGCGCGATCACGGGCTTGGGGCAGGTGTAGATGGCGCGCAGCATTTCGGCCAGGCGCAGGGCGTCGGCGCGGTTCTCGTCATCGGAGTAGCCGGCCATCTTCTTCATCCAGTTGAGGTCGGCGCCCGCGCAGAAGGCGGGCCCGTTGCCGGCCAGGACGATGGCGCGCACGCTGGGCTCATCGGCCAGCGCGCGGAACGCACCGGTCAGCTCGGCGATGACGGTCTCGTTGAAGGCGTTGCGCACGTCAGGCCGATTCAGCGTGAGCGTGGCGACGGCGCCGTTCTGTGCGAAGGCGAGGGTCTCGAAAGTGTTCATTCCGGGTCCTTGTTGGTGTCGGACTTGGGGTCGTCTGCGCCGGAGGCCTCTGCGGCTGTGGGGCTGGCTGGGCCGACCGGACCGACAGGGCCTGCGGGCAAGCCCAGTTCGCGCAGGAAGGCGTCGACCTGCGGTAGCCAGATGCTCAACCCCGCGTGGCTGGCAAACATGCCGTGCGAGTCGCCCCTGAAGGTGCCGAAATCCACCAGCCGGCCTTTGCCGCCCGCACTCGTGTAGGCCGCGAACATCTTCTCGGGCATCGGCTTGGGCCAGTAGCTGTCGTTGTCGCCGTAGAACCAGAGCGACGGGTAGCGTGACTGGCGGCCGTACGTTTCAAAGGCGCGCACGAGATTGCTTTCCCAATCGACGCAGGTGTCGTTGCGCAGGCCACCGGCAAAGTTAACCAGCCCGCGCACGCCGGGGTAGGCGATGGTGCCGAAGGCCAGCGTGGTCAAACCGCCGTGCGACTGGCCCATGACGACGATGCGGTTGCGGTCCACGTACGGCTGCGCGGTCATGTAGTCGAGCGCGGCCACCACGTCTTCTGCCTGGATGATGCCGTTGGCTTCCACGTTGCAGCCGCTGCCGATATACGCGCCGCCGGATTTGGAAAACCCCTGCCGCATCGGGATGGCCACCACGTAGCCGCGCGCGACCAGCGCCGCCGCCTGCTCGCTGTAACGGGCACGCGATTGGAATGCCGCCTTGCCGCGCGCCTTGCCGTGATTGAGCACGATGAGCGGGAAGGGCCCGTCGCCGGCGGGCTTGTAGATCGTGGTTTCCAGCTTGATGGTGAAGATGCCCGCAGACTTGGGCACATCCACCACCGTTTCGGTCATGCCGGGCGGGAGGGGTTCACTGGCGTGCGCGGCTGTGAGCAATAGCGCGCAGCCAACGGCTGCCCAGGCGCTGCGCCACGTTCGCGCGGTGTTGCTATTCACTGCAGATCCCTGTTCGATGGGCGGTCCGCTTACATGCGGAACACGCCGAAGTTCATGTCGCCGATCGGTGCATTCAGGCTTGCCGACAGGCCCAGGCCCAGCACATTGCGCGTGTCGGCCGGGTCGATGACGCCGTCGTCCCACAGGCGCGCGCTGGCGTAGTACGGATGGCCCTGGCGCTCGTATTGCTCGCGGATCGGCGCCTTGAAGGCGGCTTCTTCCTCGGCGCTCCACTGGCCGCCCTTGGCCTCGATGCCGTCGCGACGCACGGTGGCGAGCACGCTGGCCGCCTGCTCCCCGCCCATCACCGAGATGCGCGCGTTCGGCCACATCCACAGGAAGCGCGGCGAATAGGCGCGACCGCACATGCCGTAGTTGCCCGCGCCAAACGAGCCGCCGATGATGACCGTGAACTTCGGCACCTGCGCCGTCGCCACCGCCGTCACCATTTTCGCGCCGTTCTTGGCGATGCCTTCGTTCTCATACTTGCGGCCGACCATGAAGCCGGTGATGTTCTGCAGGAACACCAGCGGGATCTTGCGCTGGCAGCACAGCTCGATGAAGTGCGCGCCCTTGAGCGCCGCCTCGGAAAACAGGATGCCGTTGTTGGCGATGATGCCCACCGGGTAACCCCAGATGCGCGCAAAGCCGCAGACCAGCGTCGTGCCGTAGCGCGCCTTGAATTCGTCAAAGGCGGAATCGTCGACGATGCGGGCAATGACTTCGCGCACGTCGAACGGCTTGCGCGTGTCGGTCGGGATCACGCCGTACAGCTCTTCGGCGGGATAGCGCGGCTCGATGGGCGTATGCACCTGCACCTGCTCGGGCTTGCGGCGGTTCAGGTGCGCGACGATGCTGCGGGCCTGCGCCAGCGCGTGCGAGTCGTTGTTGGCGAAGTAATCCGCCACGCCGGACAGGCGCGTGTGCACATCAGCGCCGCCCAGGTCCTCGGCGCTCACCACTTCGCCGGTGGCGGCCTTCACCAGCGGCGGGCCCGCCAGGAAGATCGTGCCCTGTTCCTTGACGATGATCGACTCGTCGCTCATGGCCGGCACATAGGCGCCGCCCGCCGTGCACGAGCCCATCACCACCGCGATCTGCGGAATGCCCTTGGCCGACAGATTGGCCTGGTTGTAGAAGATGCGGCCGAAGTGGTCGCGGTCGGGAAACACGTCGTCCTGGTTCGGCAGGTTGGCGCCGCCCGAATCGACCAGATAGATGCAGGGCAGGTGGTTCTGCTCGGCGATCTCCTGCGCGCGCAGGTGCTTCTTCACCGTCATCGGGTAATACGTGCCCCCCTTGACCGTGGCGTCGTTGCAGACGATGACGCATTCCTGCCCCGAGATGCGGCCGATACCGGTGATGATGCCGGCGCCCGGTGCCGCATCGTCGTACATGCCGTACGCCGCCAGTTGCGACAACTCCAGGAACGGCGTGCCGGGGTCGAGCAGTTGCTGCACGCGGTCGCGCGGCAGCAGCTTGCCGCGGGCGAGGTGCTTGGCGCGGGCCTCTTCGCCGCCGCCCTGGGCGATGCGGGCCACCTTGTCGCGCAGGTCGGCGACGAGCGCGCGCATGGCATCGGCGTTGGTCTTGAAGTCTTCGGCGCGGGGGTTCAGCTTGGTTTCGAGCGTCGGCATGGCAGAAGTGCGAGGTTCAGTCAGAGAAGGTGCCGTCGACGTACAACCAACGGCCCTCGGTGGATTCGGCGCCGCTGGCGTCCAGGCGGACGAAGCGGCTGGTTTCATGCAGGCGATGCGCGCGGCCGCCCACCTTGTAGCGCGCGACGAACTCGACCGTCGCGTGCGTGGCGTCCAGCGGCGTGTGGCGCTTCACGTCCAGGCCCAGCCAGCGCGTGGAGGCGGCGTCGGCCTCCGTCGCCTCGAGATCGGCGGGGCAGGTGGACGGATGCCACGTGCGCCGCAGGTACGCCGTATCGCCCAGCACATAAGCGCTGTAGCGCGAGCGCATGAGCTGTTCGGCGGTGGCCGGCAGCGCTTCGCCCGCGTGGAACGGGCCGCAGCAGCGCGCGTAGGTACCGTTGCCGCACGGGCAGGCGTCGCTCGTGCCGAGGCGGGCGATCGGCTTGGCAGGGCTCACGCCAGCAGCTCCGGAAGTTGGCGCATGTCGGTGAACGTGCGCGAAGCACCGGCTGCCACCAGCGGCCCAGGTGCGTTGCGGCCGGCGTAGGCCAGCACCGTCATGCCCGCAGCGTGCCCAGCGGTCACGCCCGTCGGGCTGTCTTCAATGACCACGCAGCGCGCGGGCGCAACGCCCAGCTTGCTCGCCGCGAGCAGGTACACGTCGGGTGCGGGCTTGCTGCGTGCGACTTCGGTGGCCGAAAAGATGCGCGCGTCCGTCGGCTGAAAGCGGTGGATCAGGCCCGTGCGATTGAGCTGCAGTTCAACCTTCATGCGGTCGGCGCCGGAGGCCACGGCCATCGGCAGGCCAAGACCGGACAGCGCCTCGATCGCATCGGCAATGTGCGGCACGGCCTCCACCTCGGCTTCGAGCAACGCGTTGCGGCGGGCATGGAATGTGGACAGCCAGTTCGGCGGCAGCGGCGCGCCGCGCATCTCGGCAATCGCATCGAGTTCTTCGCGGATGGCTTTGCCCAGGAAGCGCTTGATGGAATCTTCCAGGCTGATGTTGATGCCGAGTTCGGTCAGCATTTCCCAGATCAGGCGGTTGACGATGGGTTCGCTGTCGACCAGCACGCCGTCGCAATCGAAGAGGATCGCGTCAAAGCGCGGGTGAGCCGAGGTGGGTTGGGAGACTGCAGTCATGCCGAGTGGGTTGAGAGGTTCAGACCGCCTACGCCAGCGCGCGGGCGATCAGGATTTTCTGGATGTCGCTTGTGCCTTCGTAGATCTGGCACACGCGCACGTCGCGGTAGATGCGCTCCACCGGAAAGTCGCTGACGTAGCCGTAACCGCCGAAGACCTGGATGGCGTCGGAACAGACGCGCTCCGCCATCTCGCTGGCGTTGAGCTTGGCCATGGCGGCTTCCTTCAGGCAAGGCCGGCCGGCATCTTTCAGGCTGGCGGCGTGCCAGACCATCTGGCGTGCCACGTCGATGCGGGTGGCCATCTCGGCCAGGCGGAACTGCACGGCCTGGTGCGCAAACAGCGGCTGGCCGAAGCTCTCGCGCTCCTTGGCGTACGCCAGCGCGGCTTCAAAGGCCGCACGCGCCATGCCCACGCTCTGCGCGGCAATGCCGATGCGCCCGCCTTCCAGCCCGGACAGCGCCATCTTGTAGCCGGCGCCTTCTTCACCCAGCAGGCAATCGGCGGGGATGCGGCAATCTTCGAACACGATCTGCGCCGTGTCGGACGAGTGCTGGCCGAGCTTGTCTTCGAGCCGCGCGACGATGTAGCCCGGCGTGTTGGTCGGCACCAGGAACGCGCTGATGCCGCGCTTGCCTGCCGCCTTGTCGGTCACGGCCATGACGATCGCCACGTCGGCATGCTTGCCGCTGGTGATGAACTGCTTCACGCCGTTGAGCACCCAGTGGTCGCCATCGCGCACGGCCGTGGTGCGCAGCGCCGATGCGTCGGAGCCGACGTGCGGCTCGGTCAGGCAGAACGCGCCGAGCATCTCGCCGCGCGCCAGCGGCACGAGCCACTGCTGCTTCTGCGCATCGTTTGCAAACGCCATCAGCATGCTGCACACGGGGCAGTTGTTCACGCTGATGACGGTGGAGGTGCCGCCGTCGCCCGCGGCAATCTCTTCCAGGATCAGCGCCAGCGACAGGTAGTCGAGCCCCGCACCGCCGAGTTCTTCCGGCACGGCCACGCCATAGGCGCCCAGCTCGCCGAGCTGGCGGTGCACGTCTTTCGGGAACGTCGCATCGCGGTCCCATGCGGCAGCGTGCGGGGTGATCGCCTCGCGCACGAAGGTGCGGATGGCGTCGCGAATCATCTCTTGCTCTTGGGTCAGCAGCATTGTTTCGGCCTCACCATGCAATGACGCTGCCGTCGTAGTTGCGGAAGCCGCCGTTGTCGGCGCGCGTGGCACCGGCAATCACGCGGCGGATGCCCGCCACGCTTTCCTGCGGCGTGATGGCCGCGCCTGCACCGCCCATGTCGGTCTGCACCCAGCCCGGGTGGAAGGTCAGGCACGTGGCGTTCCTGGCGTCGAGCGACACGGCGCGCAGCACGGCATTCACCGCGGCCTTGCTCGCGCGATACAGCCAGCCGCCGTTGCTCTCCATCTCGCCGATGCTGCCCATGCGGCTGGAGATGACGGCAAGCACGCCGCCGGCCTCATCCGCACCATTGCGTCCGGCTTCCACCATGGGCAGCACGGCGGGCAGCACGCTCATCGGGCCCCACACGTTGGTGTGCATCACGGCATCGAAATCCGCCTGGCTGACGGGCGTGGCGCCCTGCGTGCGCGGTCCGTAGATGCCCGCCACGTAGATCGCCACGTCCAGCGCTTCGCCGTCAAGCTTCCATGCAAGGCCGGCGACGGCGTTGGGGTCGGTGAGGTCGAGCACGTGCGTTTCCGCGCCCAATGCCTGCAGCGCCTGCGCGGCTTCCTGCGTGCGCACGGTGGCGATCACGCGCCAGCCGTCTGCGCGGTACTGCTTGACCGTTTCCAGGCCGATGCCGCGCGACGCGCCCAGGATGAGCGCGGTGCGCGTGCGGCGCGATGTTGCGTTCGTCATGCGCGCGCCTTAGTAGAGTTCGATGCCAACAGCCGTGGCCTCGCCGCCGCCAATGCACAGGCTGGCCACGCCGCGCTTGCCGCCGCGGTGTCGCAGGGCGCCCAGCAGCGTCGCGATCACACGTGCGCCCGAGGCACCGATCGGATGGCCCAGCGCGCACGCGCCGCCGTTCACGTTCACCTTCTCGTGCGGGATGCGCAGGTCGTGCATCGCGGCCATCGGCACCACGGCAAACGCCTCGTTGATCTCGAACAGGTCGACGTTGCCCGAGTTCCAGTCGAGCTTCTTGAACAGCTTGTCGATGGCCGTGACCGGCGCCGTGGTGAACCAGCCGGGTTCTTGCGCGTGCGTGGTGTGGCCGAGCATCACCGCCAGCGGCGTGATGCCGAGCTGCTTGGCAGTCGACTCGCGCATCATCACCAGCGCAGCCGCACCATCGTTGATCGACGAAGACGATGCGGCCGTCACCGTGCCGTCCTTCTTGAACGCGGGCTTGAGCGAGGGGATCTTGTCGACCTTGATGCGGCGCGGGCCTTCATCGGTGTCGATGACGGTGTCGCCGGCTTTGCCCGACACGGTGACGGGCGTAATCTCCCAGCGGAACGCGCCGGATTCGGTGGCCTCCTGCGCGCGGCGCACGGACGTCATCGCGAAGTGGTCCTGGGCCTCGCGCGTGAAGCCGTACTTCTCGGCGCAGTCCTCACCGAAGGTGCCCATGGCGCGACCCTTTTCATAGGCGTCTTCCAGGCCGTCGAGCATCATGTGGTCGTAGATCATGCCGTGGCCGATGCGATAACCGCCACGGCCTTTCGGGATCAGGTACGGCGCATTCGTCATGCTTTCCATGCCGCCCGCGACCACCACATCGACCGAGCCCGCGAGCAGCGCGTCATACGCGTTCATGGCCGCGCGCATGCCCGACCCGCACATCTTGTTGACCGTGGTGCAGCCGACCGACAGCGGCAGGCCCGCGCCCAGTGCGGCCTGGCGTGCCGGTGCCTGCCCCTGGCCCGCAGGCAGCACGCAGCCCATGATGACTTCTTCGATCTGTTCCGGTTTCAGGCCCGCACGTTCGACCGCCGCGCGAATGGCAGCGGCGCCGAGTTGCGGGGCAGTGAGGCTGGCGAGTTCACCTTGGAAGGCGCCCATCGGGGTACGGGCTGCTGAGGCGATGACGATGCGGTCGGACATTGCTGCAATCTCCTGGAACTGTGCTTGGGACATGTTCTGCACTTGTGGTGCAGGGGTTGTGTGTCTCTTGCGTGTTGGGTGGGCCTTGTTGGTCCATCTCCGTTTCGTCCCCTGCCGGGCCGACTCACTTTCTTTGTCTTGCCAAAGAAAGTAAGCAAAGAAAGGCGCGCCCGA